>JANQHY010000205.1 GCA_028282395.1 Gammaproteobacteria bacterium | reverse complement strand
CACTCGGTGTATCTTTACCATGGCTTTTTTCGACTGCATAGCCATAAGCACCATCAATTTCAGCGCTATCTGTACTGTTATCAACAAATGGAAAGGTGGCACTACTCGCTTTAGCTGCCTGGAACAACCCCTTCTTTTCCAGATTAGGAAGCTTTATTGGCCCATTACGTTTGTCATTATTTGCTAAACCTGTTGCGCAGTGCGCAACAATATGGCCAAAAGTATTTGCACCAGTGTCACCAAATAGATCAGCATCGTTGGCATAACCGATACCAAAAGAGTCCATAAGCAAAATAACTACTCTATTATCATTCATAAATACATCATATATTAATTGCTGCAACAAAAGTAAAAATCATGTTCAATACCAGGAAAACCCATCCTACTCTAAATCCAGATTTAGCCGATAGGTAGGAGTAGAGGCATAACGCTACCCCAGCAATAAACATTAACAAGTTTGTAGAAAAAATAATCCCCAAACTTAACAGAATAAGCCCAATAATTCCTATTACCAAATGAAAATTAATTTTTCGTGTTCTGTATATCAGAAAAATCGTCAGGACAACTAATAAGATCAGCACTGTAGTACTAACCACCGCATCTATGTGGAATATTTCTAATAACGCGGTAATTACGGCAATGCCTTCTAAGCAAGAAAAGAAATATTCTCGGTCAAGAAAAGAGGCAATTGATAGTAACGTAGAACCGATAGCAAAAAGGCCATTTTTAAAACCAAAATTGTTATGAAATACCAACCCTGCTGTAAACGTTAAAAGACCTATGATTGCAACAGCAAGTGTGATATTTGCAAAGGATTTTACTGCTTGGTTATTCACTATAAACCCATTAAGTTTAACTCAATAAATGACTGGATACCTGTTTCGATTAGCGCGTCTATCATATTCTCAACCATCGCTGGATCACCAAAATCATCTTCCTCTCCCAGCACAGCGCAAATGGTACCAGATAGTACACGCTCGCTGGATAACAACGCACGATCCTTACGTTGCGCATCAGCCATACCACACAATGTAAAAATCATTGATGCTTCCATCTCAGAAGCAATAGCGCCTGCGCGTTTTAATACTCCCATATAATTCGTATTCTGCTCTGCCATCGCTCCTTGCTTAAACTCTCTCGCATAGAGTGACGCTTTGCTATGAAAAATACCGACATGATTGCTACCATTATGCTCAATCTTCTCCGCTGCTCGAATAGAGGCTTGCACAAGTTCCTGCGCCGCTACGGCAGGAAATGCCGGAGGCATATAACAGTTTGTCGCATGATCATCACGAATGGCTGCCGTGGCAATCGCAAGATCTCCCCCTTTCATAAAACTTGGCTGCAATAGGCCGCAAGTGCCTAAGCGCAGGAATTTTTTACCCCCAAGTTTTAACAGCTCATTGAGAATGATATCAACACTCGGCGTGCCCATGCCTGTGGAAATAACACCTATATCAACCGTTACCCCCTCTCTAGAGACGGTCCCAATGTAAAAATTATGGCCGCGTGAACTGGTTCTGACCGCTGTCACTTCATCAAAATATTGCGATATTTTTTTTGCCCGGCCATCAGAGCCTGGCAAAAAGATATAGCGCCCTTTTCCATTGTTACCAAGCATGTCCTCATGTGTTGCACTGATGTGAAGTGGTTTGAATGTAGAATCATAGAACATAATTAATTTTTCCTCTTATATAGCTTTAAAACATGAAAAACACGGTTCAACTTATCGCCTGATTGCCATCTTGCATACCGATGGCATGAGAATACGCTCTAATGCCATTAACGTCAATTATCAGAGACACAACAGGGCGGAGGTATAAATCTAGATTATAACAAAATAAATCAATGAGTTATAAAGAAAATGGGAATTATCATCAGGCTAACATCGATCTTTTCTGGCCAATTAATAATCATAAATGGGGATTACAAAGGGTTGAGTGAGAACCATGCCAGGGAACTATAGGTCTCCCTGGGTACGGTAAATTGCCGCCTGCACTGGACTTTAAAGAAACGCTAGTTTCTCAATAAGTTCATCTTGATTCATTTGACCACTAAACCAAAATTAATTGATGTGTCAAAGTGTCCGACTCACTTATCGCTTTCAAAGCCCAGTGCCGGGAATACGTTATTCCGCCATTTCCTTAAGCTTTTTCAGCGCTTGGACTTTGACTGAACGGCTAGCAGGTTTGGCTTTAAGCATAATCTCTTCACCTGTAAATGGATTTCTGCCTTTACCCGCTTTTCTTGCCGGTTTCTTAACAGTCTTCAATTTCATCAGGCCTGCGAAAGAGAAATGCCCTACGCCACCTTTTTTCAGGTGTCGGTGCATGATATTGGTCAGCGAATCGATGACCCGTAGTACCTCTTTCTTTTCAAGCTCACTCGTCATAGCAAGCTCATTAATCAATTGTGACTTAGTATAAGCCTCCTTAATGGCTGTCACGCGCGGTTTTTTTACAGACGCTTTCTTTGCAGTAGCTTTTCCTGTTTTCCTTACCGCAGCCTTCGCGGACTTAGTACCGCGCTTTTTTTTCACCGTTGCTGGCATAGATGTCTCCTTTAAAAATCATACCTATCAGCCATTATTCTTTCAGTTTTTATCTGACAATTCAAGTAGTAGTCGCTATCTACTCGACCATTTGGATAAGCATTAACAGCCTATCTCTGCGCACTAATTATTTAATCTCTTTTGTCAGATTGATTACTCATCATTTTTCAATACGATAAGAGACTAGCATCGAAAAAAAATTGAGAAAAAAAACAAAGGAATAGAGTGCATTTCCCAAATGATAGGAAGGACGTTGCATAATAATTTCTGCCATAAAACGCCAATCATACTAACGCATTTTATCCCTGTCCTAGATCCCGCGGACAAGCCGCGGGACGGGGTGCGGGACGATGGCGGGGGCGGAGTACGGGACGATTGTAACGACGCGGGAGGATGTATTTGATGTTGCATGGGGAAAAATCTGTCATGAAGTAATTTTTCCGGACACTAGTGCACGATAAGGGGAAAAGAGAGCAAGAAAGACGCGCAAAGAGACTGGCAGACTCTTTGAACTCCCCTCTTGTCAAGAGAAACAGTGTTATGGTTGAATAGGTTAAGGAGATTTTATGAAAAGATACCGACCGATCGGCATCAAAGTATTGGCTAGCTTAACTATTGGCTTATTAGCTAGTTCGATCTGCTTTGCCACAACAGCCATGTCGACTCAACCAGTGGCGCAGAAAACATTAGACAACTTCACCCATTACGCGATACAGGTACAACAGCAGTGGCAAGTTCCAGGAATGGCGATTGCTATTGCCAAAGGCGACAGAATTATTTATGCAAAAGGGTTTGGTCAACGCAATAGCCAAGGTGCCCCTGTTACTGCCAATACCATCTTTAGTATTGCCTCTATGACCAAATCATTTACCGCAGCACTGCTAGCGCAGCAAATTGATGCGAAAAAATATAATTGGGATACAAAAGTCACGCAACTTTACCCGGCATTCAAACTCTACAGCGCTAAAACAACTGAGGCATTTACAGTGCGCGATCTTATCGCCCATAACAGCGGCCTTCCTGCTGAGGCTGAAAATGCATTGGCAAACTTTGGCTACAGCAGTGATCATACCATTGCTGCATTACGTTTTATTAAGCCTGTTACGCCATTTAGAAAAACGTTTGCCTATCAAGATATTTTCCTTGAGATTGCAAAAAAAATTATCGAAAAATATAGCGGTGCAAGTTATGCCACTACTTTGCACCAGCAACTGTTTACACCACTGCAGATGAATCACTCTTATGTCAGAACTGAAGAGCAATTAAAAACACTGCCTAATGTTGCCCAACCATTTGTGTATTACGCAGGCAAAGTCTACCCTTACCCACAAGATTTTCCCTACTTAGCAAAAATGTGGGCGCTTGCCCCTGGTGCAGCTAGTGGTGGTATTAAATCTACGGCTATTGATATGGCGCGATGGTTAATTTTTAACATGAATAATGGAAAAATAGGCAACCGACAGCTAATTAGCAAAAAAAATATGCGCTTTATTCATACACCACAAACCATTATAAAAACAACACAAGGGGGCAATATTGCACAAGCCTATGCCGAAGGCTGGTTCTATGATAATCAAAGCTATCAACCCTATACAGTGTTATACCACCCCGGTGGCGAAACAGGAATGCACGGTTTAATGGCTTATATTCCACAAAAGAAAATCGCCATTGTTATTCTAACCAACCAATACACCAATAAAGTTCCGGAAGCGCTCTATCGAAGATTCTTTGATCTCTACCTGGATAAAAAGCCGTTGAAAGATTGGAGTAGAATCTATCTACAGCAAAGAGCTAAAGCGCTGGCAGCTGCAATGCAGACGAAAACTGCTATCTGCCACCATGGTCAAAACGATAATTTAAACAAATACGTTGGCACTTACTACAATCCGGTGTATGGCAATCTACTGCTGTCAAAACAGAATGGCCAACTCGCTCTTACTATTGGGCCACAGAAGATTACCTGGCAACTGACTCCGTGCCAACATAATACGCTGAAAGCTTACTGGCCTAATCCAAGTAACATGCCTATTCCTATGCTCTCAAGTGGAGCAGATTTAATAACCTTTACAACAGATAGAAATAATCGTGTTAACACGATGACAATACCATTTTTAAATGATGATGGCAGCGCAACTTTTATTAAAAAACCTTATAGAAAGTAAAACATAGGGTTAGTCAGTAGAATTGATGAAGTTGCTTTGCAGTAACCGCTGGCGACTTTCATAATCAATACGTAATAACAACGCTACCACAATACAGATAATACTCAAACTACTACCGCCATAACTCATAAAGGGGAGAGTAAGCCCTTTTGTTGGCAATAATCCAGCACTGACCCCCATATTAATGAAGGCCTGAATGCCAATCCACACGACAAAACCGTAAGCCATGTACCCCGCAGCAGTCAGCCCTACCAGTTGTGCTCGCCGTCCAACCAAAAGTGCTCGCCAGATAAATAGGAGGTAGAGACCAATCACTGCCAACATGCCAACCAATCCCAGCTCTTCTGCCAGCACAGCAAAAAGAAAGTCGGTGTAGGCTTCTGGCAGATAAAATAGTTTCTGAATACTATTCCCTAAGCCAATACCAAAAATTCCACCACGACCAAATGCAATCAGTGACTGCACTAGCTGATAACCACTATGGTATTGATGCTGCCATGGGTGAAGAAAGGTCAATACCCGTTGCATCCGATAAGGTGAGGAGATCGCCAAGATAGCTAACATTCCAGCGGCTAAACTGATTAACAGCAGGAACTGCCAAACTTTGGCACCACCTAAATAAAGCATGGCAAATACTGTTAAGGTAATCACCACTGTTGCGCCAAAATCTGGCTCAAGCAGTAGCAACAGTGCGGTCAATGCTAACACCAGCAACGGTTTTAAAAAACCACTTAACTGTTGACACACCTCTTGCTGATGGCGCACCAGATAACCCGCCAAATAGATGACCATAGCAAACTTCATAAATTCAGAAACCTGCAACCGTACCGGCCCTACACCCAACCAGCGCGCACTACCATTAATGCGATGACCAATGCCAGGAATCAGCACTAATGCCAACAAAACCAATCCCAGCAACAGCAATGCACCACTGTAACGCTGCCACAATGCAATAGGTAGCCGCAAAACAATCACCGCTAATACTAGCCCAAACAGAAGATAGGCCAGTTGGCGAATGAGATAATGAAATGGCTGATGGTATTGCCAATCAGAGATGACCATAGAAGCTGACGCAACCATAAGGATCCCCAACCCCAGCAATGCTACAACAGACAATAGTAAATACTTATCAAAGAGTACAGCTGGCGATGGCGCTCTTTTGGTCATTACTGCATTGCCCTAACCAACTCAGTAAAATGCTCGCCACGGCGTTGATAATTGTCGTACATATCAAAACTGGCGCAAGCTGGCGATAATAAGACAACATCATCACGCAATGCAGCAAGCTCAGCCTTTTCAACAGCAGCATCCAGTGTTGTTACGCGTTCAACATCAACGACATCATGTAATATCCGCTGTAGTTGTGTTGCCGCCTGACCGAAAATAAATAACTTTCTTACATATTGTTTGACCAGTGGCCGTAATGGGGTAAAATCAGCTCCCTTACTCATACCACCGGCAATCAGAATAATTTTACCATCATGGCGTCTACTCAAACTTTCGATCGCTGCTATTGTAGCGCCGACATTCGTTCCTTTGGAGTCATTATACCAATGAATGCCATCAATATCGCATAGCCATTGACAGCGATGTGGCAACCCGGTGAAGGATTTAATTGCTGACAACATCGCCTCCTGCTCTAGACCTAAGGCCTGACCAATTGCCAATGCCGCCAGACAATTAATACGACGATGGGCGCCCGACCAACCAATTTGATCAACTGGCATAATGCCGCGATGACCATAGGCCAAATAATCACCATTACGTTGTGCCATAATACCCCACTGACCTGCTGCTGGGCGATCAAGACCAAAACTAATAATTTGCTCAACCTGATGGTCCGGCTGCAGACGATCGTCATGGCGATTGACCACCGCTATGCGGCAACCTTGGTAAATCCGTTTTTTAATCGCCAGATACTCTTCCATGTTGCTGTGATAATCCATATGGTCTTCACTCACATTTAACAACGCTGCAACATCACTTCTAAAGGAGGAGAGCTTTTCCAATTGAAAACTGGATACTTCAATCACATAAAGATTTAATGGTCGCTTTTGCACCAGCACATCCAATACCGGCAAACCAATATTACCAGCAACCTGTACCGCTCTACCAGAAGCACGTGCCATCTCCCCAACTAATGTTGTCACAGTACTTTTCCCATTCGAACCGGTAATGACCGCCAGTGGCTCCGTCACTGCCTGGGCAAAAAGCGCCACATCATTCATCACCTCTACCCCTTGAGCAATTGCTTGAGCAATCAATGGCTCGGACAATGAGATACCTGGACTGAGAAGAAGACATTCTGCATTTAAAATCATTTCCTTAGAAAGATTTCCTACAGCACATTCTACATCCTGTGCTTCTGCTTGCAGCGCAGCTAGCTGCGGTGGTTGTGGTCGTGAGTCGGTCACGGTAAAAGGGATGCCGTGCTCCTTACAGTAGCGCGCATAAGAGAGCCCTGTTTTCCCCATTCCAACAATTACATAGCGTTTATTCTTAATCATTTTTCTAACGAATTTTCAATGTTGCCAAACCAATTAAAACCAATACAAAGGTAATAATCCAGAAACGAACAATAACTTTCGGCTCCTTCCACCCTTTCAATTCAAAGTGATGATGGAGGGGCGCCATACGAAAGATACGCCGTCCAGTCATCTTAAATGAGGCCACCTGTAATATCACTGAAACAGCCTCCATCACAAGAACGCCACCCATAATAAATAATACAATTTCCTGGCGCACAACCAGAGCAATCGTACCTAATGCGGCGCCTAAACCAAGTGAACCAACATCGCCCATAAATACTTGCGCAGGATAGGCATTAAACCAGAGAAAACCCAGCCCTGAACCAACTATTGCACCACAAATCACGGCAATCTCACCAGAACCAGGAATATAAGGATAAAGCAGATAACCCGCAAAGCGGCTGTTACCCATAACATAAGCAAAAATACCCAACCCCGCGCCAATCATAATCGTTGGCATGATTGCCAAGCCATCAAGACCATCCGTTAAATTGACACTATTACTCGTACCAACAATAACTAGATAACCTAATAAAAGAAAAAACGGTCCAAGATAGAGAGTGGTGTGTTTAAAAAATGGAATAATCAGTGTCTTTTGCGCCGGCAACGTTGCACTAAAATAGAGCCCAAAAACAATTAATAGCGCAATAAGCGATTGCAGTAGATATTTGTGCTTGGCCGATAACCCTTTACTATTACGTCGACTGATCTTCAGATAATCATCCCACCAACCAATAAAACCAAAAGCAACGACAGAAAATAAAACCAACCAGACATAATGGTTAGTTAAATCTCCCCATAATAATGTTGTTACCAAAATGGTCAGCAAAATTAATACGCCTCCCATCGTTGGCGTTCCGGTTTTAACCTTGTGTGATGCTGGGCCATCATCACGCACCACCTGGCCAAGCTGATGATGCGTCAAACGGCGAATCATCCATGGGCCGAGACAAAGAGACAGGACTAAAGCTGTTAATGCGCTCAGAATAGTTCGAAAAGTTAAGTACTGGAAAAGATCAAAACTGTGATCATAGGTTGCTAGCCATTGTGTCAGTGCATATAACATTTTTTATTCCATCGTAATTCATGCACCTACTTTGTAACAGAAGATGGATGAAATATCCAGCCTAGCTATTTAATCCTTCTAGATTAAAACAGTTTTGTACAATTGCCTGCTCATCAAATGGAAAAAACTCACCGTTAATTTCCTGATAACACTCATGCCCTTTACCTGCCAATAAAACGATATCCTCTGAATCTGCTTGCGTAATTGCTAAAGCGATTGCTGCACGTCGATCTGGCTCGACCTCAACATGCTGGACCTGATCAAACCCGACTAAAATATCAGCAATAATCTGTTGTGATGGCTCACTGCGGGGATTATCGTCTGTGATAATAATATGATCAGCATACTGCTCGACAACTGCTGCCATCTCTGCCCGTTTGCCACGGTCACGATCACCGCCACAACCAAATAGACAGTAGAGACGACCCTGACAATTTTGCCGCAATGCGCTTAAGGCCTGTGCTAACGCATCAGGCGTATGGGCATAATCAATCACCACTAATGGTTGATTATTTCGCCGACATGGCTGCATTCGCCCCGGTGCTGCTTGCAGTTGTGGAATAGTGGCTAAACTTTGCGCTAAAGAAAAATTCAACAGCTGTAAAGTTGCAATGACGGCAAGAAGATTAGCCGCATTAAACTCACCAACTAAATGACTCACTAACTGCCCACTCTCTTCACCATTACTGACAGATGCCTGAATTCCTGTTGACGTTAATCTCCTCTCAGTCATAACCAGATTGCTATCATGCTGCTGTAGTGAATAGCTGCAGCGCTGTAAAGATGGTGTTAACTCATTCAACCAGTGCCGGCCATAATAGTCATCTGCATTCAACACTACCCCCTTCAATGTTGGCCAACTAAATAGTCGCTTTTTACAGTCACTGTAATGCCCCATAGTATGATGATAATCGAGATGTTCACGACTGATATTGGTCAACACCGCATAATCAAATGCAACCGCAGCAACGCGCCCCTGGTCTAAAGCATGAGAAGAGACTTCTACCACAACGACATCAACCTGCTGGGCAGCGAACTGAGCAAGCGCAGCCTGAAGTGAAATTGCATCCATTGTTGTACGCACCATGGGCTGTAGAGTTGGCAATACCCCCTGCCCTACTGTTGTCATCAGTGCAGCTTTTCTACCTAACTGCTGTAACGCCTGCGCGAGAAAATAGCAAACTGAACTTTTACCATTCGTCCCAGTGACACCAATAACTGTTAATTTGCGTGAGGGTTGATGATAGAAACGTGCAGCAATCTCACCAATCCTACGGGAGAGATTGTTCACTACTAGTAGCGGTACTGAGACACAATCTTCTACTGGTTCATCAACCACAACCGCTGCTGCACCACGAGCAATTGCCTCAGCAATAAAACGTTTCCCATCAGTAATCGTACCACGGTAGGCAAAAAAAAGTGCGCCGGGGTTAACCTGACGACTATCAAGTGCCAAGGAACTGATCATGCATGAATGCGGCACAGCGGATGTGACCATTCCAGCTAACAGTTGCGCTAAACTAGACTGATTAGCTGTCATATCGTCACCACCATTAGTTTTTTCGTGCCACAACTTGAAACAGTTTGTATAACGTCACCACATCAGCTTGCGGCAACTGCTGCGTCAAATCGTTTGTCAATTGCGCTAATTGTGTCTTATTAATGAGCTGCTGCTCAACCATTTTGGCAGAAATATCTCTTAAACCCATTAAATGCAGTTGCCGTTCCTCGCCTGCTAGGAGTGGCTGAAAAATCTGCTCTATCTCAATCTGTAGCCCCTTCCGGCGCAACAGATGAGACATCGTGTAAGCAATTTTGTAGTTAGCCTCAATGGCAGAAAAGGTTTTTTCAGTAAGTTGGATAAACTCCTCTAATGCTGGTAATTGTGGGTAAGAGAAAACCTGTTCCATCGCTGGATTCTCCTCAAACACCACAACGCCGTTCGGCTGTAAGCAATCCACTGCCTGTTGCAACAGCACTGCAGAGTTAGGTAAATGGTGAAAAAGCATGCGTGCATAAATCAGATCAAATCTCTGCTGCAGATGAGCAATATCATGCACATTCATTACCATTACCTTGCAATAATTATAGGAAGCGGTTCTATCCTGAGCTGCTTTAACATAATCTGGTGAGATATCAATTGCCATTAGGGTGCTTGTGTCATCAAGCTGTTGGCATAGCCACTCCGTCATCAAACCTGGACCACACCCCAACTCTAGCACGGAGAGACCGGGTTTTAATCCGGCGTCAAGGAGTAGACACTGACTCGACTTTTTATAGAGCTGATGCTGCTGCACCAAGCGCTGCATCGACAGTGCATTCGACTGCAATACATAATCTTTTGATTCAGCCATTAGGTTACCTCTACCGGTCAACTGAACATTTAATTGTTAGTTATATCGTGGTATTATGCGGTAATTGTTTATGTTGTCAATAAAGGAGAAGACAATGGCAGAAATTCTCGTACTCTATTACAGTCGTGACGGTGCTGTCGCAAAAATGGCTGATCTAATCGCCCGCGGCATCGAAAGTGTTGAGGGAATGCAGGCAAGAATTCGCACTGTTCCAGCTGTCTCGGCAACGAATGAAGCAAGTGATAGTGCTGTTCCAGAACAAGGTGCTCCTTATGCCACGCCAGAAGATCTAAAAGAGTGTGTCGCAATGGCTGTTGGCAGCCCAACCCGTTTTGGTAACATGGCAGCACCAATGAAACACTTTTTTGATCAGCTCACCGGCGTCTGGTTCTCCGGCGAAACTGTTGGCAAGCCGGCTGCCGTCTTTAGCTCAACCGCTACGATGCACGGCGGCCAGGAAAGCACTCTGCTCAGTATGATGATCCCGCTATTCCATCTCGGTTTTATTATTATGGGTGTCCCCTACAGTGAACCGGCGTTATCAAGCACCCAAGCAGGTGGCACACCTTATGGCGCTACCCACGTTGCCGGTGCTGGCAAAACAGGCCTGCCTATTACTGATGATGAGAAAACGTTGGCGATTGCGCTGGGAAAGCGTCTAGCAACTACTGCTAAAAAGTTTAATTAACTAGCGCTGCTGCCCCGTCCTGCACTCTCCAAATGCCCCTTCAGCAGCGGCAACCATCGCCTTCGTCATGGCGAGCATCTTAGTTGTCGTTGCGAACCGCAGCAAAGCAATTAAGGCCACAATAGTAACTCAGCTGTGCGTGATGTCGGATCACTTTTAGCATGGTTATTAACATCATCAATATCGTTAACCTGGCCATTGTCAAGATGCACTTTCATCCAGCTTTCCTTATTTTTAAAGAATTCCGATTCAAATTTTGCATTATATTTCGCTTTGAACGCATTAAAATCCTTGCGAAGCTTTATCCCTGCCAATACCCGCTGAGTTAATACATCACTACACTCTAGTTCATCATCGTTAACATATGACATAGCATTGGTATTCAATTTAAATGAGATGCTAATCCCATCTTTAGACACCCCTGTTTCACTGAGCAATTCTTTATTCTTTTTAAGCCCTGATAAAGTATTATTCGTTAAAGTATTCCACGCTTTTTTAATTCCGCCCAATCCCTTTTCATAGCATTTAAAATATAATTTAATGAAAAGCGCCGAATCAACCTCCATTGTTTCATTATCTATCTCTAACGCACCTCTCTGAACAGAACTTTCCCTGGCGTCATTATGATCTTCACCATCACTGATTAATACCTCTTCATCTATCTCATGCAACATCATATTATCATCATTCTGTTGTTGATTCTTAGTACTCACTAGACTGTTAATATGTAACTCACGTACAGCTGTAAGTGGATTATTCAGCTCACTGATGGGGTTAATACTCTGCTGCGCATTTATTTTCGCTTCATTTATCTTTTCTGCAGCTGCTTTCATCAATTTCTCTTCATATTCAAATTGATTATCATGAAACTCTTCAGCAATAAAAATTGTGCGTGATTCAAGCGTGTCACCAAATGTTACGATACCAATAACCTCATCAGAGTTTGGGTTTTTCAGCGTCAGGGCTGCGCTCGGCGCCTGACTCAACTTCATCTGCTGCTCTTCACTATAAAGTGTGCCTTTTTTTTGAAAG
>JANQHY010000185.1 GCA_028282395.1 Gammaproteobacteria bacterium | reverse complement strand
AAGTGCTTTGCAGGACGACCAATAGTTGTGCGAAATTGATTTTTGTTACCCATACTTAAGACCTTTTCAGTTATCCTTTTTTTATCCATTTTTGCCCTTATGCCTGGTGGTAATAGTGGCTTTACAAGTTTTGATATGAAAAAACACAAAGAGTAGCAATGCTGCAAAGATTCTGATAATCTGAACTCGCATTTTGTCTTTCATATAATGCACTTGATCTGTTGAACGGTTGCCGCCGTTCAGCAGATCCTATCTAAAAATTACCTGTTTCAGCCTCTTTTCCTTAAATTGTTCAATGTCCCAGTGATTGGCATATTGAACATATTTTTCAATTAAACTATAAATATTTTTATGGTCTACATTAAATCGTTTAATGTAGTTCGCAATTTATCAGTGTATAAAAACCAACGCAATGTAAAAAAAGCGCTAGCTATTTGCTGTAGCAATTTTTATAGCGGTTTTTTGGCTATAAAGACCGAAGGTAGATCTATTCTTTAATAAAAATTCTTGGTATCATCATAACACCTGCGAATAAAAGCGTTCCAAAAGCAATATATAAATAAAAATGGGCGAAGGTTAGATCAGTTGCATGTTTTGACGGAGACGCTTTAGCTATTACACTTGATAGTACGCCCGACATCGCAATAGAAAAGTAATAAACACCAGTTAAAATGCTTTTAAAACGAGGTGGTGCATATGCACTTATCCAAAGGATTGACACAGGAATAGTATAAAGCTCACTAATTGCTAAAAACACATTAGCTAAAACATATGGCACTAGGAATGAGTGACTTGATGGGTCGTTAATATAGGCGGAAATTGACAACAAAAAGAATGTTATAACTGTCGTGATTATACCTATAAATATTTTATTAAGTGGCTTTATAATTAATCTTTTCCCCTCAAGGTAGCTTAACATCCTATTAGATATTGGTGCCATTAAGATAATAAAAACAGGTTCAATGGACGTTAACCAAGTTATAGGTATGTTCCAACCCATGATTACTGTGTTTACATCATGAAGTATAAAAATTGTAACTGATGAATATAGCTGTAGGTATAAAGCAAAAAATACAACACTTATGAGCATCGGAAAATACATCAATTTTATAAAGATTTTAACCGTGCTCTCTGTCGCATTTCTATATACATTAAGCAAAAAATAAGCGCATAGTAAAATAGCTGGCGCCGCTCTTTTGCGCCTTTGTCTCTGTGATAATCGCAAATGTAACCACACGCCGATACCCAGACTGACCACAATCAGCGTTATCATGATCGTAGCCAAAGCATTGATCTCTGGTGTAATGCCTGTTTTTAAGGTGGAGAAGATATAAATGGGCAAAGTGGTTGCACCTGGCCCAGTAACGAATGTGGTGATCACGACATCATCCAGAGACAAAATAAAACATAATAACCATGCTGCGGCAATAGTTGTGCTGATTTGTGCCAAGGTAATATTAAAGAAGGTGTGCAAGGGCCTGGCCCCAAGATCCATTGCAGCTTCTTCCAAACTGCGATCGACGTTGGCCAGACGCCCATTGATAACGATCGTAGCATACGCGCTACAAAACGTGATATGAGCAATCAGGATAGTGCTAAAGCCATAAGCACCAGGAATATTAATGAGTTTATGAAAACTCACAAACATCAACAGCAGCGCTAAGCCAATAACCACATCCGGCATAATAATAGGCGTAATATGCATGGCATAAAATAAATGACGCCCTTTAAACGAACCAAACCGTTGCAGAACAATGGCAGAAAGTGTACCAATGATAATGCCAACACTCGGTGCTATCAGACCAATACGCAAACTAAGCCAGGCTGCACTCAATAAAGGCGTATCCTGAAATAATGTGTGGTACCATCGCAGTGACCACCCACCCCAGATATTAAGCAAATTAGAGCCATTAAAAGAATAAATGACCATCACGCACAGGGGAGCATACAAAAAAGTTAACCCCAACAAAATAGCAATCCGCTGTAACCATTTACCCATAGTGCAACCCTGCTTTACGCTGTATTTTCTGGAACCAGACAATCGGCACAACCAATATCACCAACATACCGATAGCCAATGCCGAAGATAAGCACCAGTTGTTGCCAACAAAAAAACCTTGCCAGATCACATTACCAATCATCAATGTGTGGATACCTCCGAGAATCTGTGGAACGACTACTTCGCCAACACATGGAATAAACACCAGAAGTGCTCCAGCAATAATACCTTGTGCACTCAATGGGACAGTAATCGTGAAAAAAGCCTTTAACGGCGAGCATCCCAAGTCATAGGCAGCTTCTAAATACGTGTTGTCCAGTTTGACCAAGGTGGCATAGAGGGGTAACACGAAGAATGGCAAATAACCATAGACCAAACCAAGATAAACAGAAAAATCATTATACAGCAGGTGCACTGGCATGTGAGTGAGATGTAGGGCCTGTAATAGTTGATTAATCAAGCCATTGTTTTGCAAAATAACAATCCAAGCATAAGCCCGCAACAAAAATGAAGTCCAGTATGGCAAGATCATCAAAAAAAACAGCACAGCCCGCCAGCGTGGTGTTGTCTTAACAATAGCATAGGCCAATGGATAGCCAATCAAAATGCAAACAATCGTGGCAATCAGAGCAATTTTAATAGAAGAGAGCAAGACCAGCAGATAAGAATAATGTGTCAAAATGAACCAATAATTTTTCAGATTCAAACTGATATGGATTAAGGTGCCTGAAAGTTGCAAAAGTGGTGTGAATGGTGGGCTGGCAACGACCGGTTCTGCCAAACTGATTTTTAAGATAAACCAAAAGGGAATAAGTAGAAATAACCCCATCCATATCAGTGGTATCGCAAGAATTAAACGCCTACCCCAACTCATGATTTTAACACCATCACGTTGGCAGGTTCCCACCAGAGGTAAACTGAATCATTCCAGGTGGGATGATCGGTTTTACGCTCAACATTAAAGTCAGTGGCCCGCACCAACTTGCCGCTAGGCAACCGAACATGATAAGTTGATAAGCCGCCCAAATAAGCTATATCCTCTACTACACCGTAAATCGCATTCACTGGTTTTTTATTGTCATAGCCTTCCGGTTTACGCTTATCAATGAACACCTTTTCCGGGCGCACACCAAGCCATAGGGTTTGTTGCTCACTGGCTTCAATGCCATGGTCAATATAAAATTGACATTGCAATTCATCTGAGGTAAATATCGCCTGGCGATGAGTATTACGGGTAACACGACACTCAAAAATATTGGTATAGCCAATAAACTCGGCAGTATAACGACTGGTCGGAAACTCATAAACTTGTGTCGGTGTGCCGATTTGCTCAACAAAACCTTCATGCATCACTGCCAGCCGGCTTGACATAGTCATGGCTTCAGATTGGTCATGGGTGACCATCACGAAGGTCATATTCAACTCCTCCTGAATATCAACCAGCTCAAACTGCATTTGCTCGCGAAGTTTTTTATCCAGTGCCGACAGTGGTTCATCCAGCAAAATGAGCTTAGGGCGTTTGGCCAAACAGCGTGCCAGAGCAACACGTTGTTTCTGACCACCGGATAGCTGGTGAGGTTTACGCTTGGCCAGGTGTCGCATTTCGACCATCGCTAAGGCTTGATCAACACGTTGATCCATCTCTTTAGAAGACATCCCTTCTTGCTTCAGGCCAAAAGCAATATTTTTCGTCACTGACATATGCGGAAACAATGCGTACGACTGGAACATCATATTAATAGGACGGGTATAAGGTGGCATACGGGTAATATCTCTGCCTTCTAACAGGATTTGTCCTGATGATGGCATCTCAAACCCAGCTAGCATACGCAACAGCGTCGTCTTTCCTGAACCAGAGCCCCCCAATAAGCAAAAGAATTCCCCCGGTAAAATATCAAGGTCAACATTATCAACTGCCAAACAATCATCGAAATATTTACTAACCTTGCGTATTTGCAAAAGCGGGGATTGGCTCACGACAATTACTCCATATTAAAGTCAAAACCATAGCGCACCTTAAACCATAGTTGATTATATAGCGCAGCAATACTATGTGGAGCATGGTGAATGACAAACAACTTCTTGATCACCTGCTGATCTGGCGTCACATTGGGCTGCTTAAGCTGCGCCAATAAGTAGGGCCTTGAATCCGCTACCCCATTAGGTTGGAAATTAAAGTTACTATTCCAGGCAGATACTCGAGCTGATAGGAAAAAATTCAATAGCCGCAATGCATTGTTATAGTTGGGCGCACCTACTGGAATAACTAGCATATCAAACCAAATTTGCGCCCCGCTTTTGGGGATAACGTAGCGTAATTGCACCTTATCGTTGGCTGCTTTAGCTGCTTCTATGGCACGCAATACATCGCCAGAATAACCCATGGCAATACAGACATTGCCATTGGCCAGGTCATTAATATAAGTGAAGTTATTAAAGCTGGTGATATCTTGGCGTAATCGCATCAGATGTGCTGTAGCTTTACGGTAATCGGCAGGGTTGGTCGTGTTTGGGTTAAGCCCTAGATAATGTAGCGTGGTTCCAAAAACGGCTTGAGGGTCATCTAAGAAATCAACACCACATTGACGCAACTTATCCAGATAGCGGGGATTTAATAACAGATCCCAGCGATCAGTTGGTGCATTTGGCCCCAGTATTTGCCGAATCTTTTTAACGTTATAGGCAATACCTGTTGTACCCCACTGATAGATAATGCCATAGCGGTTATCTGGATCTAACATGGCGGTTTTCTTTAATAACGCGGGATTTAAATGCTTGTAATTAGGGATTTGTGCTTTATCAATGGGCAACAATAATTTTGCTTTAATCAGTTGAGGCATGTCGACCAGGGCTGGCAGTGCAACGTCATAACCATTGTTACCGGTCATGAGAATGCCACGCAACATATCAGCAGAATCATAATAAGACTGATTGACATGAATACCGGTTTGCTGCTCAAATATCGGAATAGTCTTAGGGTTAGTGTACTGCCCCCAAATCAACAAGTTGACACTACCGCCGGCAAGGCAAGTACCAATAAAACAAACTGTCATCATAAAGCAGATCAACTGACGCATGGCAGTAGCAGTTCAGTAAAAAGAGAAAAGCCTTGTATCATAATTATGATGTGTAAACAAGACAGTGGTGCAACAAACAAGACAGCCATGGAATACAACACTCCCTGTGATGCGAAAGCCACTTACAATGACAACGTGGGCATTGTGTTGCTTTATAGCATAGCCCAGCGCTCATTTCACTTTATTAGCCTAAATACAATTCTACTTACCGTATGGAATAAAATGCTAATAGGGTTCTATCTAGCCATGCTGGGACAAAACATTTCTAGAAAACTATACTACCTCGTGTGCAAACGGCTTGATGGTCAATGTATTGCAAGATAATTGCTACCCAAATCTATTATGCACGATCTTACCTATACGCTAATACAAAATTAGTGCGACAGGGATTCAATTAACATTATTGCAATAACTCTAAACATATACTTAATACTTTAGATCTAATTTGTTTGGGTGTTAAGAGCAATTGTGCTTTTAAATTTGATTAGAAAAGGAGTTTACGCCATGCATGGATCTAAAGCAAACAGAGCAATCGAAAAGGCAAATAAAATCGCTGAAAATGCAAAAGCAGTAGCAGAAATTATGAAATCTTGCCAGGAAGCTGTGGAGGCAATTAATAGAAAGCAGCAGCAGCAAGTAATAAACGATGAGGAAAGAGAGCTGTACGAAAAACTTTCACGCGCGGCCTCAGATCACATGAAAGACCTGTTTAAAGAGCTTCACAAAGCCCATTCTTTCGCATCTTCGCAGAAAAAAGTGCTTAGTATTGAAGATAGTCATATTTATAAAGTAGCACGAGAATTTCCAGCGGTGCTGTCTTGTATAGACGCTATCGATATGGATCCCACTGAAAAATTCCAGAAGCTACGTGATTATAAAGACAATATCAAAGCAAAACCTTCTCTTTGGTCAAGGATTAAAACGACTACTCAGCAATTCGGCCTTGTAGCAGGAGCAGCTATTATCGGCGCTGCTATTGGGGCAATAGTTGGTGCTGGTTTCTTTAGTGGCCCAGCCGCTGCAATTGGCGCGGGTATAGGCGTCGCTATCGCAACAGGAACAGTAGGAACTGGAACTTATTTATACTCTAAAAGAAAATCTAAAGCAGAAAAAAGCGCTCTTAAAATGGCCAAAAAAGCTACAAAGGTAGCTGATCCACAAAGAACGCAAGAACAGGAACTATTAGACGAAACCCCCTTGGACTTGACAGGCGCCAGATTAGATTTTAATCCAGATTTGGGTGGTTTCGCTAGTCATGTTACCTCGTTTTTACCCAATACTCACCCTGCCACACCGCCATCAGCATATCCAGAAGACCCTACTAGAGCTCCTGATGCAGATGGGGTTAGTATCGCTAGTGATAATAGCTGGGGCTCATCAATAGAGGGTGAAGAATATACGGGTGGAACACAACCAGAGGCTTTAGGCTCTGACAGCGGACATGGGTCTGATGAGCATGATGCAGCAGAAGAATGGCCACGTCTTCCCACTGATCAAGAGCTTTATGGGGCTGACGGTCCTAGATCAGCTACAGCATTTAGACCTGGTAGCACTGGATCTTTAGACTCAGCGGTAGCAAACTTGCAACAAGTTGCTAATGAATTACCACATCCAGAAGCATAGATGCTATGCACTGTAAGGCGTTTTGCTGATAGTTTTCCCACTCCACTACTTTCACTGTGGGGTGGGAATTTTTCTCATGCTTGATAAATCCAAACAACATAATCTAAGCTGACCAGCACATCAGCAAAATCTACTGGCGTGATTGTGCTGCTTTGCCAGCTTTATGGTTATTCTTGACCTCACTATTCTCAAAAGCTTGAATTTTAATAGATCATGGTTGTGATTTAAGGTCAAACTGCCAGATTAAGAGAAAGCCTTGAAAATAATTGAGTTTAGCGTGTTTATTTAAACACCTGTCTCGTATTCTCAAGGCTG
>JANQHY010000161.1 GCA_028282395.1 Gammaproteobacteria bacterium | reverse complement strand
AATTCTAAGTCAGTATCGCCCTCTTCACGTGAGGAGGGTGATACTGGCATCGTCACTTATATCTGTGACCAGAAGGATGGTAATGATAAAGTTGACTTTAATTATACTGAAAGTGGTTGGATTGATCTCTGTCTCGATAAGATAGGAGTTAAAGAGTTTGCCTCATATTCTGATGAACAGGTCGGCCTTATTGCGTTATTGATTTGGGTGGGGTACGTCTATGGTATAAAAGAGGCAGATACGGATCGTGAAAAATTTCATATGGTTAATGATATTTATAAAATCCTGGCTGCACTTAACCCAATGGCCTCTGCGAATGAAGATAATCTAATTGAAGAAGATGAAAAGTATCAAACGCTTCTTGATGATAAGCGTGTTGCCAGAGTCGGTAAAAAGATTAGAAGTAGCAGTAGTCTCTCTCTTGGAAAAAAGGTTTCAGATAGTTATGTGACATTTCAATGTTCGTTTCTGCGTCGCGATCGGGATTGTGTTAAAAAGGTTCGTAGTATGATTAAGAATGCCGCAGATTCGCCACAACAATTTGTTGAGTTTTTTCGCAGTCGTAATTCTCAGACAAGCTTTCAATTATTTAAAGCACAGGACTCAAATGCTAATGACTTCCCAATTAGTTACGTTAATGTAATGGGTTAAAGGTGCGCAGGTCACTAATCTTGACAAGGCAACATTATTGGCTAGATTAAGAAGGTGCTGGAGGTGGAGAGAGTGCTCGAGTAAAGCAGTAAGGTTCCACGGCTAGTGGCGCAGTTGCATAAAGATTTTTCAATAGGAAGAAAAATTGATCAACTATTTTTCCATTATGGTCCTGTTCGACTCTCCATTCGTCTGTTCCCTGTGTACCATTTAACCAATCCAGTATAGGGTGGCGTTCACAAGGTTCATCTTTTAATTTTCCTTTTTTTATTTGGTGGTGCCATAAATAATCTCTTCTCGCCAAGCATTGTTTTGCAGTTGCTCTTTCATGTATAGGGGTGGTATTGCACCCAATACGGAGACGATGAATATTATCGCGTACATTCATTGCACGTTTCAGGTGGCGTTTGTTGGAGTAGCTATTGAGTATGACTAAATAGTAATGGAAACTGAAAAGGTTGCCATATTGCATGATTAACTCGACTATTTCCAATGATGGAATTTGAGACGGTAGTAGCTCATTGCGATTGACCTCCCTTTGCATCTGGCAGATAACATGATCTGCTTTTTTGATTCTTGTTTGGAGTGCTTGATAGATTAATTTTGGTGTATCTTCAGAGTCATTGCTCTGTTTGTGAGACGTTGCGTCACTTGCCTGATTGAAATATTTCATGGCTTGGGCGCTATTTACCCTCTTGAAGAGATGGCCAAGGAGGCTGTAAGCTTCTTCATAGCCCTTCTCAACGGCTTGAAGGTAACACTTTTTTGCAAGGTTAAAGCTTTTAGCGACATATAACCCCTTCTCATGCATCATGCCGACGGCACATGCTCCTTTCGCAGATCCCTGCTGCATAGCACAAGTAAACCAGAAAAAAGATTTCTCCAGATCTACTGCAACACTGGTCCAGCTATAATTCCAGCCGCCATAGAGGCAACCAAGTTCATATTGTGCATCAACATAACCTTGTTTGGCTGATTCTGTGTAAAGCTTTATAACATCCTTGAGTTCAAATAAGCTAGGATAATAAGCAAATTTAAGTTTTGATTCTTCATATATTTTGCCTAGTCGAAATTTTGCTACAGCATTATTTTTCTTAATGGCTTTTTTATATTGACGTTTACTTTGATTGCGCCACTCACACCTTGTACCGTATATAACCTCGCGTTCCATAAAGCTTTCATAGATAATGCCAAGTTCAACATAGGCCCACTCAAAGTTCTTCTTAGTAGCTTTAATAAGCAACTTTTCAGCGTCCATATATGACTTATTAACCATAA
Organism: Gammaproteobacteria bacterium; assembly: GCA_028282395.1. Next base: position 6,566 of record JANQHY010000161.1, on the reverse strand, counting down.
TGCCATGGGCATAGCATAGAGCGAGAAAGTATTGATGCGTCATGCAATCATTGCCAGCACGTTTTTGGAATTTTGTCAGTAATCCGCCCGTTTTTGCCTGATCAGCATATTTCTGTATCAATTCACTATCTTGCTTAACCCCGCCTATTCCCAGTGTTAATGAGAGGGCATAGAAAAAGCAACCATAAATCTCACCCTGATCTGCTGACATTTTCCAGAATGTTACCGCTTTTTTCTCATCTCTAATGATATTATAATCTGCGTAGTCCCAATAATAGATCATACCAAGCTTGCTTTGCGCTACGGCGTCGCCCTCTTTAGCGCTATTAAGGAGAGTGGTAAGCTTGCTTGGCAATTCCACTTCTTTATTTTTTTTAAATAGACTTTGCATTATTCATCCATTCAAAGTATTTGTTGATATTCACGCTGCCACTATAATATGCTGGCTAATAATCCATAATGGCTATTTATTGAATTATTAATAATTTTTTTTGAATCTATCAAATAGGATATAAAAGACAGGGGTCATATATAGCGTGATAAACTGTGAAAAAATTAACCCGCCAACGACCGAAATGCCCAATGCTTTGCGTGCCTCACCACCGGCACCAATGCCGAGAGCAATAGGCAACGTAGCGACAATAGCTGCCATGGTAGTCATCATAATTGGCCGAAAACGCACTGAACAAGCATCAATAATTGCCTCTTTAGCAGATAGGGGTTTCTCTCGGCGTGCGGCTAAAGCAAAATCTATCATAATAATGCCATTTTTCTTAGTAATGCCTACTAGCATAATCAGACCAATGAAGCTGAAAATGTCTAGTGTTTGATTAAATAGATACAAGCAGAGTAGCGCACCAAAGATGGCAAAGGGTAGAGCGGTAAGAATAGTCAACGGATGAATGAAGTTCTCATATAGAATCGCTAATACCATATAGATCACCAGGATAGTAAATAGTAGGAGTAGCGGCAATGTTTTTAATGACTGTTGAAATTTCTCTGCCTCACCGGAAAAGGTGCCACTGACATCAGCGGGGAGTGTTTGTGCAGCGATCTGTGTGATTTGTTTAGTCGCATGGCCAAGCGAGTAGCCTGGGGTTAAGCCAAAAGAGAGGGTAATAGCCGGTAGTTGGCCATAATGATAGACTGATAAGGGGCCGATGCCTTTTTTAATCTGTACTAATGCCGTTAATGGTACCATGCTACCCGTTGATGACTTCAGGTAAAGCGTATCCAGTGCAGCAACGGTATGCTGGTAGTGTGGATCGATATCAATGATAACCTCATAGTCACCATTGGCGCGCAGAATGCTGCTTACCTGTTGCTGGCCATAAGCGGCATAGAGGTCAGACTCAATCTGTTCTGGGGTGATACCGATTTCTGCTGCTTTATCTCTGAGAATATGTAACTGTAATTCAGGGTTATTAAGCTGTAGGTCGAGATCAACATCTTCAATACCTGGTAGCGCGAGCAATTTTTTCTGCAACAGGTTGGCAGCAGACTCTAGTGTTTGCCAATCAGTGCTTTGTAAGACGTATTGATAGTGACTGTTGGAGACTTTACCACCGATGCGGATCGAAGGTGGGTTGGTAAGATAGATCTTTAAGCCGGCTACTGGCTTTAGTTGCCGGCGTAACTGTTGAATGATCGCGGTTGAGTTTAGCTTACGTTTTGATCTGGGCTGTAATTTAATGACCAGGCGACCAGAATTAACGCTAGCTGCTGCATCTGCACCTTGACCAACAGAAGCGATGACTGCTGCAATGTTGCGGTTTTTTTCAATAATTCTTTTCGCCGCCAACTGCTCTTTAATGAAGTTCTCATAGGTGATCCCCTCAATCGCTTTCACATTGCCGTAAATCATACCGCTATCTTCTGCCGGAATAAATCCTCGCGGGATGACATGTAAGAGTAGCGCCATCAGTATGACAATAATAGCAGCAATAGTAAGCATCATAGTGCAGTGGTCAAGCGACCAGCGTAAGCTTTTTGTATATTGCTCTTTAATCGTGACAAAAAAAGTTTGGAAAGATGAGTGCTTCTTCACGCTGCCACCCTCGCGGACAAAGCGACTGCATAGCATTGGAATCAGGGATAGTGCAACCAGCGCCGAGAATAGAATGGCAATACCAACCACTGCAGCAAATTGATGAAATAGTCGACCGATGATTCCACCCATAAAGAAAATAGGAATGAAGACGGCAATTAATGACAGCGTCATGGCAATAACGGTAAAACTGACCTCTTTAGAGCCAACCAGGCTAGCAGTCACCCGATCAACTCCTTGTTCAACATGACGGACAATATTTTCTAGTACGACAATGGCATCATCAATGACAAACCCGACTGCAAGAATGAGTCCCATTAATGACAAATTGTTTAAGCTATAACGTAGTAGGTACATTACGCCAAAGGTGGCGATGACTGAAATCGGTAGTGATAGTGCCGCAATGATGGTGAATGAGAGCTTTCTCAAGAATAGATAGATCACTGCTGTTACCAGAACCATAGCAAATAGCAGAGTCAATTCAACATCATCAATAGCAGCTTTAATAAAGGTGGCGCGATTGTAAACGACATTGAGTTGTGCATTGCCAGGTAGTTTATCCACTAGACCGGGCAGCGTGGTTAAGATACGGTTTGCTACTGCAACGGTATTTGAGCCCGGCTCACGTTTAACAGCCAAAACAATCGCTTGCTTATCATTATACCAGGTAATTGCCTTATCATTTGCCACACTATTTTCAACTCGGGCGACATCTTTTAACCGTACCGGCGCACCATCATTGTTGGCAATAATCGCATTACCAAACTGTGCAGCATTATCGAGGTTGCCATCCACTTTGATCAGATGATAGAAGCCATAACTTTGTAATGTTCCAGTGGGTTGATTAGTATTGACGGCTTTAACTGCGCTCATGACATCGTCAAGCGCCAAGCCGCGATTTTTTAATGCGGTAGGGTTGAGGTGAATACGTACCGCATATTGTTGTGCACCATAGACATTGACTTCGGCTACTCCTTCGAGCATCGATAGGCGTGGTGCAATAGCATTTTCAGCATAGTCATCCAGTTTAGTCATGGATAGATGTTTGGCAGTTAATGCTATATAGATAATTGATGAGTCAGCCGGATTAACTTTGCGGATAGAGGGTGGGTCGGGCATCTGGCTAGGTAGCTGTCGCGTTGCTTGTAAGATAGCTGACTGAACATCTTGCGCTGCAGCATCGATATTACGATCGAGAGCAAATTGTAGTGTGATCCGCGTTGAGCCGGCGGAGCTGATGGAGCTCATTGAGTCGATGCCGGAGACGGTGCTAAGTTTTTTTTCCAATGGTGTCGCTACTGAAGCAGCCATCGTTTCTGGATCGGCTCCGGGTAGTTTGGCTGAGACGACAATTGTGGGGAAGTCAACGTTAGGGAGTTCACTAATGGGAAGATGAAAGTAGGCGATGATTCCTGCTAAGGTCAATCCGACCATGATTACCACGGTGGCGACAGGGCGGTGAATAAAAATTTTGCATAGATTCATTAGCGCGCCTATTTCTCTGTTGTTGTGACAACGGTGACCTTAGCACCATCTTTTAGCCCAGGTGGAAAGACTGTTGCAATCGTATCATTGACTGAAAGCCCTTTGGCAATAATTGCACGGTCAGCAACTTGCCGGGCAACATGGATATGTTGGACGGAAACTTTTCCTTGTTTTACTAGATAGACAAAATCACCCTGTTGATCGGTGCGTACAGCACGTGCGGGAATAACTAAATCGTTCTGTTCGATAGTAAGAATTACTTTAACGATCACGGATTGACCAGGCCATAAGCGTTGATCACTATTGGCGATGGTTGCTTTTAATAAAACTGTGCCGCTAGTCGGATCAATCGTGTTATCAATGAATGTTACCACCCCCTTACTCAGTAGGTGATTACCGTCTTCTGAATAAATTTCGCTATGAATTTTGTTATGACGATAGAATGGCATGAGTTGACTCAGCTGATCTGGAGTGAGATAGAAATTGACAAAAATGGGGCTCAATTGATTAATAACCACCAGTGTGGTGTCGTTGGCATTGACTAAATCGCCAGTTTTGACAATGACATTGCCTGTTTTGCCATGAATTGGCGCGGTAATTCTAGTATCTGCCAAGGCGATGCGTTTTTGGTTGATGATGGCTCTATCGGCCTTAATTTCGGCCAGATTACTATTAAAGTCAGCAATAGCTTGTTCGTAGCGCTGCTTGCTAGAGAACCCCTTTTGGTACAAATCAAGATAGCGAGATTTGTCTGCCTTGAGAACTGCCGATTGTGCCTGATCTTTTAACAGCTCTGCCTGTGCTTGCTGCAGATCCGCAGTAAAACTTGCGGGGTCAATCTGAAAGAGCAGTTGGCCAGCATTGACCATCTGCCCCTGCTCAAAGGCGATCTGTTTAATCAGACCGGTCACTTTTGAGCGGATGGTTACCGATTTTGATGCATCGACGCTACCAGGAATTTTGAAAAAGAGTGCTTCAGCACGCATTTTGGGTTGCGTGACTTCAACACTGCTATGGTTAATCGGATGTTGGCGTTTTGTTGTAAAGAGTTTAGCTACAATAAGGAGTAGAATAATGGCAATGATAATGACAATAACTAGAATGCGCCTTTTCATTTGCTACACCTGCTGAAATTGATACTCTTTCGATACTAGCCTAATATTGTCTATTAGGCAACGAGATCTCTAGGGCTGTATAAGATTAGGGAAGATAGTTTTTAATTTGAACAAAATTGTAGTATATTATTTAGGCAGTGATCAAGATCATCTGCCTACAATGAACGTATCGTATGCTTATTCTAATCACTCATACATGAAGTAGTGCTTTATTCTTTTTTCCGCAAAGAGAGTTTCATGAACAAAACGATTGTTGTTCTGCAGTTGAAATCGTGAGGTAATATGAAATGGAAAAAATTGTATCATATTAATTTGTCGAGTAGCGTAAATTCATTAACTTATGGCTTTTTACAGCTTTTATAGACTATCTATTTAACTCTATATTTTTCAATATTTTATTTCATAAAATATGCTAAAAATAGTTTTTCTTACAAATTTATTTGCATTTTGCTCGTATAGTGTATAAACTGTATATACTATTAGTTCTGAGTAATGTGTTAAGCATTATATGGAATTAAGAGTAAAAGAGATTTTCCATTAAAAATTTCTACTCTTTAATCTGAACGAATTTAGTACTGGGCAATTATTGAAGTTAGTCATTAACATTGACCACAGGCACTAAGAAAAATACCACAACTGCAAGAATATAGGTGCTCGTATTATTTGTGGAATCCGCAGATCGATGGGGGCTTCTTCAAGAAGAGTGTCATAATATTCCCACTGCATTGTCGTTATGTAAGCTATTTTTACATAAACGCAATGTCTGTTTATTTATTCTGAAGTATAAGAAGGTAATTGAATGATGAAGAAAACAAAACCAACAATTATGATATTAGCCACAGGTGGAACGGTTGCATCACTTACTTCAGCGTGTGGTTCAGCACACTATAGCAGTGCGGAAACGAGTATTGAAACAATGGTAAGCAAAATTCCAGAATTGAATCATATCGCCACCATTAAAACAGAGCAGGTTGCACAAATTAATAGTGAAAATATGACTGAAGAAATTTGGTTTACACTGGCTCGACGTATTCAACATTTTCTTGATAGCGATGATATAGATGGAATTGTAGTCACTCACGGTACCGATACCATGGAGGAGACAGCCTATTTTCTCAATCTAGTGATTAACACAAAAAAACCGCTAGTATTAACAGGCGCTATGCGCCCATTTAATGCCCTCAGCGCCGATGGTTTTCGTAATCTGTATCAGTCAGTATTATTAGCGGCCAGTGCAGAGGCTCATAAAAAAGGCGTATTAGTATTGCTTAATGATATGATTCACTCTGCCCGTGATATTACCAAAATCAATAGCACCTTTGTTAACAGCTTCCAATCGCCTAACTCTGGTCGTATTGGCCATATTCATGATGCGGCCGTCTATTTCTATCGTCAACCTGATGAGATCCATACTTGGCAGAGTCAATTCCATATCGATCAGTTAACAAAATTGGCCAAAGTGGCGATTATTTACGGACATGTCGGTATTCAGCGTACTCTTGTTGATGCGTGTGTTGCGCAATCATTTCAGGGGATTGTTAGTGCAGGTTTGGGAATGGGTTATCAACCCGAAGAGGTGCATCAGGCATTAATTGAAGCTTCACAGGCAGGGTTGATAGTCGTGCGCTGCTCGCGCGTGCAGAGTGGTTTTGTCTCTGCAGAAGAGAAAATTGATCAGCCACATGGATTTATTACTAGTGGTAGCCTTAATCCGCAAAAAAGTCGTATTTTATTGGCCTTAAGTTTAATGCAGTGCTCTTCAGTAGAAGAGATTCAGCAGATTTTTAACAGCTATTAAGAAGGATGAGTCATGCATAAACATTCTTCTAGACATCGTGTCCATACACCGAAAAAAATCACCCTACTAGGCTTATTTATCTGGACTCTAGCGGCACTTTTTTTCCTATATGAATTTTTTT
>JANQHY010000157.1 GCA_028282395.1 Gammaproteobacteria bacterium | reverse complement strand
TCCATCGTCCGATTCGTAACCAAGTAGTACTGCAGCAGCGTCAGCAGTCGATCCAACAAATTCTCACACAAGGCAGTTACCGCGAGCTCCATCAATTATTACAACAAATTGGTGATGTAGAACGAATTCTAGCGCGAATCGGATTAAAATCAGCACGGCCACGTGACCTTGCTAAATTGCGCCAGGCATTAGCTCTACTACCGACACTGCAGCAGCAGTTGTCCACGCTTGATCATCCCTACCTAGGTAAAATTGCTAATGCCATCTCTACCTTCCCACAATTGGTTGAACTATTACAGCAAGCCATTGTAGAGAATCCACCGGTTGTTATTCGTGACGGTGGTGTAATCGCCAAAGGTTACGATAAAACTCTCGATGAACTGCGCGCCATCAATGAAGATGCGAATGAATTTCTCATGGCACTAGAACAGCGTGAACGCGAACGTAGTGGCATTAGCACATTAAAAGTCGCCTATAATCGTGTCCATGGATACTACATTGAGATTTCCCGCGCTCAAGCCAAACAGGCTCCAGATGTCTATATTCGTCGTCAAACGCTGAAAAATGTTGAACGCTTTATCACGCCAGAACTGAAATCTTTTGAAGATAATGCCCTAAGTAGTAAAAGCCGTGCTCTGAGTAGAGAGAAACAACTTTACGAACAGCTGCTTGAACAACTCATTACCCATCTACCACCATTACAGAACTGCGCCAATGCCCTGGCAACTATTGATGTACTGAGTAACTTTGCTGAACGTGCTGAAACGCTTGAGTTAGAAGCACCGCAATTTTCCGACCAGCCAGGTATCGAAATTATTGGTGGTCGCCACCTGGTTGTTGAGCGCGTCTCCACGGAACCTTTTGTTGCTAATGACCTTCATCTTGATAATCAGCGTCGTATGCTCATCATCACTGGCCCCAATATGAGTGGTAAATCGACTTATATGCGCCAGACAGCACTAATCGCCCTACTTGCTTATAGCGGCAGTTTTGTGCCAGCACAACGCGCGGTAATTGGTCCAATCGACCGAATTTTTACCCGTATTGGTGCCGCAGATGACCTTGCCAGTGGCCGCTCTACTTTTATGGTGGAGATGACTGAAACAGCTAATATTCTTCACCATGCCAGCGCAAACAGTTTAGTACTCCTTGATGAAATTGGTCGCGGCACCAGCACCTTTGATGGTCTATCACTTGCCTGGGCTTGCGCACACTATCTGGCTGAGAAAAGTGCAGCATTTACACTGTTTGCCACCCACTATTTTGAATTAACGACATTAGCTGAGCAGTGCCAGAGTGTTGCTAATGTTCATGTTGATGCCGTTGAGCATGGCGATGAAATTATCTTCATGCATAGTGTCCGTCAAGGTCCAGCAAGTCAAAGTTATGGTATTCATGTAGCAAAACTGGCTGGGATTCCACATGAGGTTATTCAACATGCAAAAGTTAAACTGTTATCATTAGAGAAACAGAATCGGCAACAGAACAATCTCGATAGCAAACAACTCGGTCTTTTTGATAACACTGTTAAATCACCGGCAATAGATGCGCTACAAAAAATTGATCCAAACACCCTGTCACCACGGGAAGCACTAGAGACATTATTTAAACTAAAAGACTTACTATAGACTGACAAGTGGTCACTAATAAATAGTAATCTTTTCTCTTTACTCTATTAGAGAAATAGACTCATGAAATCGTTAAAATATTGTTGACAAGTAAGACACCATCCTCTATTTTTCCTAACATTTGAATAAATTATAAATAATAAGGAAAATAGTATGTTAGCTTACCCTCTAAACAATTATGTTTACATCTTAAAGAATATTGCTGCAAGAAAAGGCAACTTTTTTATTGGCTATCAGGAAAACAACCCTATTAAAGTCCCTAACAATCTCACTGCACTGAACGCCTCATATCAATTTCTAGAGAATGAAGTTTACGATGACATTATGTCGCTAGCAGAAACAGATGATGACATTCGGCCATATACTAGCTTTGCTGATATTGAAGATATCCTTTTAGGCTGCCTCTACGACATTAGAATTAATAGTATTGCAGAAATGGCGCTAGAAAAAAATAAAACAGAAAAAAACTCCATTAACAAGGCTCAACATAGTGCACCAAGTGGAATCGAACAAATTATTGAGCTAAGGAACCAAATCATCAATAATATACTTATGTATAATATGCAAAACCACACCCTGGTTGAAGATATTAAGAAACATGTCAATAGAGAAACATTAACCACTCTCGCCTTAACCACTAAACCTGGACAAAAGAATAATCATCTGCATAAGACAATTCACTACTTACATCTTTTTAAAGAGATTAAGCAGATACACGAGGAAAAGAAATCTGCTAGGCAATGTAATGATGTCCAAAATATTAATAATGAAAATCATCTGCTAACAGATAGAAAGGCATGTTTAGCCTTCCTGCATGAGGAATTCTTAACGAATGAATACCTTAACCATCTTGGAACCGAGAGGAAGAACCTAGAAAACAAAGCAAATTTCTGTCATAATAATACAACCTCGTTATTCTCAAAAACTGGCTTACACTCAAGGTTAGCAAGAGATATTAATACACTTGGCAATAGTAACACAGAGAATGAACCCCAGAATTATCTCTCTTATCAAAAAATTGAAAAAAGATTTGGCAATAAAGGCAAGAAAACGCATAATGAGCACTATTATGATCCCTCTTTAACTTGCCACCAGATAGATGGTAAAAAAATTGAGCAATGGAAAGCAAGTAAAACTGTGGCCACACAATTAGGTTTAGAGAAATTCTATAAACAACAGCGTTTTGACTTAATCAATCTTATCGATGACTTCACAGAAATAACAGACCTACCCTACTCTTTGGAGAATTTAACCACAGAGAATGAAGAGATAGATGATGCTGTGAATGCCCTACAACAGATAAAAAAGAACCATTCAAATGATGAAGAAATTCTCACACTAGCACAAAATATGGAGGATGCTCTACGCTCATATCACGCCATCTACCGTCTACGTATCAACAAAAATGACGATGATAATCAACTCTCTAATAAATCAATGGCATTTACTCACAATAGCCATCATATTAATCCATTATCTGTTAATCCGCCCGAAACACAACCTAATAGCTACCAAGCTGAACAGAAATGTATAATTCTATAACGAGATGGATCTATTTACTATAAAACAGAATTTTTATAGGCATAAAATAAACGACAAGTGGCCACTTACGTCAACACGACATAGTGGCCACCTTTGATTGACTACGTCAATCATTGAAATGTTGTTAACTACAACTATTAACAATCATATTTAAAGTAGAAACACTCTCTCCAGTGCTATTACTCTGTGTTTCGGTAGAACCTACTCCTGCACCAGTAAAGCTGATACTACACAGATGTCCATTTAGGATAACAGCATTTGCCTGATTGCTAACTGTTACAGTTCCTCCTCCGGCAATTTCACCATAAGTAACAGTGAAAACAGTTTGATTACCAATACTATAATCAGCTGACCATGAATCTCCTGGGAAGTAGTGCCAACTTGGCAATGCTCCTTGCGCAGTCGCTACTCTCCCGATCGCTTCTGACGTACTTCCTACAGGCAATGCTACACCAGTGTAAGTACAAAGATTTTGACCGCCAAATTGTTTGTTAGAATTTAGTACGACATTACCAAGATTTACATCACTATTGCTTTGTAGTTGTACTTTTAATGCCATATAAGGTACACCATTAGTCTGTGCATCACAGCCACCTGCCCCATAATTAGTTGCTACGGCAATGCCAAAAACAGCGATTGAAGAAAATGACATTGCGAACAGTAATTTTTTGATTTTGGATGAAAGTTTCATTGCGAGCTCCTATTTTTCCTATTAGTTAACTCAATTATAGCCAATTTCACCCTTTTTAATTAAAAAAGTAAGAAAAAATATACTAAAACTGACAGAGTAGATTATGCGCAGATATAGCCTATTTAACAAAATTTTAAGGAATAAATAAAGTTCAAATATCGGCAGGAAAATATCAGAATAAATATCAAGTGAAATGACCATACCTAATAATTACATAAGGTATTTTTTGTATTATGTGACAAGAAATTTATTCACTCGTAAACAGAACTCTTGTGGATATTCAACAAACGGCAAGTGACCACACTGGTCAAAACAGACATACTCAGCACCTTTAATTGATTGTGCTAGTTGTTGAGTAAATCTTGGCGGAAAAATCATATCTTCATCACCACCTACAACTAAACATGGCACAGTTATCTGCTCTAGCCACGCTGTAGAATCAAAAGTTACCATTGCAGCTAACTGACTCTGATAAGCACTCAAAGAGAATTTCACGGGTGACTTGAGTCCCTCCGTTACTAATCTATCAAGCTGCCCCGGCTGAGATAGATATTGACTAGAGTGGCACCATGCCAATCCATCTTTAATAAGAACTTCTAGTGGCATATTCTGCTGTAATAATTCATAACGTGTTTCGAAAGCGAGCTTTGCACGTCGATCAACTCGAGCGACAGAGTTGGTGATCACTGCCGATTTCACTCGATGACTATAATGACCAATCAACTGTTGCACAATTAGACCGCCCATGGAGTTACCAATAATATGCGCTTGTGAAATAGATAATTCATCTAGCAATGACACAGCATCCTGCGCCATCATATCAATACTATAAGGGCCTGGCGGACAATCCGACTGGCCACTACCGCGATTATCAAAAACAATCACACGATAGTGGCGAGATAGCGGCTCAATGACTGGTTGCCAAGCTCTATGATCAACACTGAATCCAGCAATGAGGATTAAGGGCTCACCTGCACCATGTTCTTCATAGTAAAGATTGAGCCCATTAACATAAGCTAATGTCATGATGCCTCGGCAACAGCTACTTTACGCTTATTATCACCAGGACGAACTGACCATAATGGTACTAATAAGGCAACAGATAAGATACTGCAAACCGTCATTAAAATGAAAAAGCCGGTCCAGTGCCAATGGTCGGTGATAACACCAACTGGGGCACCAGAGAGCGCTGCACCCAAATAGCCAAACAGACCAAGAAAGCCTGTCGCTGTACCGGCAGCTTCACGGTGTGATAGTTCCGCTGCCGCAACACCTATTAACATTTGCGGGCCAAAGACGAAGAACCCAATAGCAAAAATCGCTGCAGCATGAGGCCAAAAAAAGTTACCGGGCAATTTCCATAAAGCAATAACTGATAAAATAATACCAATACTATAGAGCACATTCATCTGCCCCCTGCCACCACGGAATACCCAATCCGAAAGAAAACCGCTAAAAATGCTACCAAAAAAACCACCTAACTCAAAGAAGGATAGACAGGTATCTGCTTTCAGGGTTGAATACCCGTGCTCTGATAGATAGATCGCACCCCAGTCATTAATGCCAGTACGAACAATATAAACGAGCGTATAAGCAAAACAGAGCAGCCAAATAAATTTGTTACAAATAACATATTTAAATAATATTTCTTTTACGGATGCTTTCTTCATGAAGGAAGAGTTCTTACCCGTAGGATAATCATGGCGATAATCTTCAATTTTTGGCAGTCCCATCGTTTCAGGAATATCACGCAAACGATTGAGCAACAATAAGCCCATCACAATTGCTATAATGCCTGGCACATACATTGCCGAACGCCAACCCCAATATGTTGCAGCAAAACCAACAATGATAGGAATCAGAAAACCACCAAGATTATGACAGGTATTCCATACACCCCACCAACGGCCACGCTCTTTATGTGAATACCAGTGGGTCAATAGTTTACCACATGGGGGCCAACCAGTCCCTTGAAAAAAACCATTGATAACCCAAAATAACATTAATAAAACAAACAGTGAGGAGAAGCCAAAACAGATATTAGCAATACCAGTAAAAATTAATCCAATTGACATAAAAATCTGCGGATTTGCACGGTCAGAAATAATACCATTAAAAAACTTACTCAGACCATAAACAATATACATTGCGGTAGCAAACCAACCTATCTGTGCTTTATCGAGATGAAGATCCTTCATCATAGTTGGCATAGCAAAAGTCAAACTCTTGCGGGTAAAATAGAAAAATGCATAACCAAAATACATTGAATAGAAAATTCGAATACGCCAGTAACGATAAGATTTTTTTATTTCATGAATATCATCGACTTTAACCTCAGCAGGCTTCGTCAGAACAGAGCTCAAAAACGACATAACTTCTCCTTAGTTGTAAGACAACATCTATTATAACGCAAGGTATATCATATACTCAGTGTTACTTTACCAACCTAAAGCAGTGGCGGACATAGACACTCCTCCACGAGTACGCTATACCATACTAAAAAAAATTATTGATTGCAAACGCGCGATTTCTCGTGGCAAAAGCGCTTTGCCGCCGCATCTTGTATAAAAGTTAATCGCCTACAAAATTTTTAACAAGCATATAAAATGAACAGCTCAACAACACCTTAATTATCTGTCTTTGCCAACTGCAGGTGTAGAAAAAATGTTATGATACTGTTGGCAAATTCTCCTTTCATGTTATTTATACAGCCAACGGAGCCAATGCCTCAAAACTTGATTACCCTGTTTTAGCTAATGGAACTATTCAACAAAACCGCGCTTACTATTGTGCACTTAATAAGCCTGTAGTAAGATGCGAAAAGATTTTATGAGATCCATCCCGGCAAAATAAGGGATATCTATAAATTTGAGCATGCGAAAAAATAATATGAAAAAGCTTATATTTCTTTTATTTCCCTTATGTCTTGGCCTGCTTACCCCGGAGATCTGGGCGAGCAATAGTAGTGGTGACAGCTGGGAACCCTCTAGCCATCACGCTACCTATCCTTTTGATCCGGCTGCTAAAGTAGACAACAATAACGTGCTGACAATAGATAGCACACAGTGGAATGCGAATTGGCCATTAGATTTCAGTATCACCTATAGTGATCTTTACGGCGCTATTCTCAAGGCACAATATACTACCCTGCTTGGCCACTATAATGCCGCCTCTATCTTAGTAGACGGTGGTGAAAAACAGTACCGGGTCAATTTTACTTGGGGAACACGATTCGGGATTAATCAACTCGCCAAACTAAGCATTGACCATCTGGCGCAGAAAATGCAGTTTAATTTTACCACCCAGGATAAAACCACCTGGGTGGCCCAAAATGCCTATGGTGTTGCCTATAAGTTTCTACGGCCGCGAAAATTACTTAATGATATTGATATTCATGGCTATTATAGCCAGGCACAAAATAAAGATTTCGACTCAATTACCTATTTTAAGGATGGCGCCGAGTGGCGCAATGATAGGCGAGTTGCCGGCGGCATAGCCTTTAGTGGCAGTGCCGGGGTACATTTCTTGCCAACGCACTATACGTTAATCGGCACATCAGTCAACTACAGTAGCGTAGATTATAATACCCATTACAATACAAAAAACGATAATAGTCACGGGGTTGGCGGCAGTGTGAGTCTGAATCAGTTGATTACGAGACGGCTGTTAATCCATCTGCTCGCCAGAGACCAGGTACCCCTTGCGCATTATGAAGTTGGACTGAATTACCTTCCCGGCATGGGGCTAGGCAAACATCTAAATTTTGGTTTGGCTTTTGCCCGTGACATGGGTGGTGATGGTCTCCCCAATGATAGTCAAACTACATTACGACTACGTTATACCTGGCAAGATGTGCCAGTGATTGCCAGCACACGCAAGGATGCAGCCAGACTGACGTTGGGGGCCACCGGCAACAAAACGGATTTAATAGTATGGGCCCATCAACCGGCCGTGAAGATGGCGCAAGTGTTGGCAATTGCAGATCAGCGCACAGTGCGAGTACGTGATATTGTCATGATAACCTTAAGCAATCAAGGCACTTGGGTCATGAACCCCAATATTCTCAACTCTACACTGAAACAAGCCGAGCCGACAAAATCGGGAACGATTACCATTGATAGCGATCAGGGCACATTGGATGAAACAGAGGTATTAGACCAGTTAAACGCGGCGAAAGATGCACAGGGCAATCCACTCAGCAATTACCTCACTTTTCATATCATTAGCGCAACAGCAAATACTATCAAGGTAACCGCCGCGCTTCGTGGGGACATTACCCCCTTCTCTGGTACAGACAGTTTCTATATAACTGAAATGAACAGTCAAGGTGATCATGGCCAGGCAACACTGAAATTAACTCTGATGGGGACAACTGTGCCACAAGGGAACCCGGTGAATACCAGAATTAGCGTTTATCCAGGGAAGCCGATTGACCATTGGCCATTAGATGCAAAGAGCTTTAGCTCATTAACACCGATAGATAATTATAAACTGTGTCATGAAGAGGCAAAAAGCGCTGCGGATTGTTCTGCCACACTGGATACGCTCTCAATCAACAGCGATGGTCAAATTAGCGGCACCTCTCCTGAAGTTGGGGTTTCAACCTATTGGGTTGTCGCACATAACCGCTATGGGTACAACACCCCTTCAGCGAGTGGCCCCAAAGTCATCGTTGGCATAAGCGGCAATGCCCCAATAGGGCATGATGTGAATACGTTAATCTATTCTCTACCCTCTTCGTCAATCCCAACACAACCCTTAAAAGTAGGCAGTTTCACAATTGGCACGCTACCGGCGGAAAAAGCGGTGACTTATCAATTATGTCCCAACCAGACTGATTCAACGCAGTGCCAACCTACTTTGAATGGCGTAACTATTCATGCTGATCAGGAAGGTAATGCCTATATAAGCGGTCATGCTCCGACTAAAAGTGTGACCGATTGGATTCTGGCGAAAAACTCTTTCGGCTCGAGTAGCCTACAGGGCGGGCCATCCGTCACGATTACAACGGGAAAAGCTCCGCAGAACAATCCTGATCCAACCAAAGCGAAAACAGAAATTTATGTTCAGCCTTCTAGCGCCATAGGAGCGTCGCCCCTCAATTCAGAGAGTTTTATCATTGGGCCAACACCGGCTGAACAGGCAATCACCTATAAACTATGTCCGCAAGGCGCAACTGACCCGAGTCAATGTCAAAAAACCCTCGATGGCATCACCATTATCACTACCAGCGCTGGCCATGCCTCTTTCTCGGGTACCGCTCCTACGCACAGTGTGACAGACTGGGTATTGGCCAGTAATGCCTTTGGCAGCAGCCAGTTGGGATCCGCGTCTCCACAGTTGGTTATCAATGTCGGAACACCGCCACATGGCAATGCAATGCTCCCAGAGGATGTCTATACCACTGCGGGCAGCAAGGTTGATGTCACCTTTTCTGGCGGCATTCCTTTTACACCGTCAACAGGCATTACTGATTATCAAATCTGTTCAGCAAAAACCAAGCAGTGTGGTCATACAGTGGATAATTTAACCGTTGGACTGGATACGGTGGGTCAATTGGAGGTCCAGGGCACAGCAACAACGATAGAGGGAACCCATCAAGCCACCTATGAACTGATTGCGGCCAATGAATACGGCCTTGGCACCCCAGTTGATGATGGTCCCCGTGTTGTCATTCATACTGGACCAGTACCTGATACCATTGACGTTGTGACACAACCGAAAGGGCTTGTTAAGCCAAGTAGCTCAATTGATTTAACCGTCAAGCCCGGCAGTTTTAGTTCACCGACATCAAAAATTAGCGGCTACCTGCTATGTCCAAACAGTAATAGTAACGTTGAAAAAGAGTGCCATCCTTCGGTCAATAGTTTAACGATCGACAACACTGGTGAGATTAGCGGTACGGCGCCGGCAAATACAGACGGTACAACAGTTACCGCCTGGATTGTTGCCAGGAATGCTTATGGCTTTAGCAAACCCTCACCTAATTCACCAAGAGTAGTCATCAGTACCTACAGTACCGCACCACCAACTATCACAGTAGTAGGCAATACCGCGGGATGGCCGGCAAGCAAACCTTGGCCGATTGCGCCAAGTGATGGTGGTACAGCGGAATATACGGTGACAGTAACACCGAGCAAAGGTAATACACTTGCTAATAATGGCATGGATGTCTATTCAGCGCTAAAAGCCCCCATCAAAAAGGGTGGTGGCTACTCAGGCCAGCCTGATTTTAGTACCCTCTATATGATAACAGGGCAACCGATTATTACTGCAACTAAAGTGCAAGTTACTTATGAAAATAACTGGGATATGAATTTTGTGCCTCAACATGCCAATTACTACCTTGTTACTTTGGCAGATGAGCATGGTCAAGCATCAAACCTGACAATAGAATGTTATGGCTACTGGTGATGTAGGAAGTCATAGCGCCGAAGCAATCCAGCATCGATGATGGTTAAGGCAGGACAACGTAAGAAGGCACTGCAAAATACCCATGAAGTGAAAAAGAAAAAACTATCTCATCAATTCAAAAATTAATGGCTTAAAGCGTTCCAGCTGTGCGGCTCGTGATAATGTCTGCTCACCTAAAACAATCGCTTTTAATTCGGCTAATGCTGTTTTAAATTTATCATTCACCATAATATAGTCAAATTCATCGCTATGCGCGACTTCCTCTCTTGCTGCTTCGGCACGTTGCAAAATCACGTCTTCACTATCTTGCCCACGCTTAAACAACCGCTCCATTAATACTTTTCTTGACGGCGGTAAAATAAAAATTGTCACTGCATCAGGCATCTGTTCACGTATCTTCGCAGCACCTTGCCAATCAATCTCAAGAATAACATTTTTATCTTCAGCCAGACGGTCCATTACCCACTGCTTTGAGGTGCCATACCAATGATCATGGACTTCCGCACACTCCAAGAACTCACCTGCCGCAATTAACTGCTGAAACTGTGCATAGGAGAGAAAGTTATAATGTTGCCCATCTACTTCACCCGGCCGCTTAGGGCGGGTAGTATGAGAAACTGACAAACAAAATTGATCTAAATCTTTAACCAAGGCCTCAACTAAACTGGTTTTACCGGCACCAGAAGGTGCAGACACAACGAAAAGATTAGTTGGATTCAACATGAAATATAGCTCCTATTTGATTAATTAATCTCTGTTAAATATAGCTTAACGCCTTCTTCTACTGTCTTAAATGCTGCATCATAGCCAATAGCGCGCAATTTACTGATATCTGCCTCAGTAAAACTTTGATAATACCCTTTTAACTTTTCAGGAAAAGGAATATAACGAATTTCTCCCTTACCATGCCAATCAATGACTGCGCGGGCCAACTCATTAAAGCTCTGCGCTCGTCCTGTGCCAACATTAAAAATACCGGAGTGCTGGCGATTATCAAAAAACCACAGGTTGACATTAACAACATCATCAACATAGACAAAATCACGCAGCTGTTCACCATCACCATACTGGTCACTACCAGAGAAAAGCTCAACATACTCTTGTTGCTTGATCTGCTCATTATGTTTAAAAGCAACGCTAGCCATCTCTTCCTTATGCGCTTCACCCGGGCCATAAACATTAAAATAGCGCAATCCAACGACCTGACTATCAAATTTATCCATTCTCTGCCTAATGTAGTTATCAAATAACCATTTAGAATAGCCGTAAACATTAAGTGGGCGCTCATACTGGCGCTCCTCTTTGAAAACTGTGCCGCCACCATATACCGCAGCACTCGAGGCATAGTAAAAGGGAATTTTATGTTTCAGGCAGAAGTGCAGTAGCTGTTTCGAATATTCATAATTACTGTCGAGCATATATTGGCCATCCCACTCTGTAGTATCGACACAGGCCCCTTGGTGAAAAATCGCTTTAATCTCTTCGATATCAAAACCCTCTTCACTATTTGTCAAGTAACGACCAAGATCACCGCTATCAATATAATCATAGGGATTGCAGTCAACAATATTCGTAAACTGCCGACCGATTTCTAACTCATCAACAATCACTACCCTTTCACCGCGAGCTTCAAGTGCCTTAACCAACCGACTACCGATAAAACCGGCACCTCCTGTCACAATAATCATCTCACCATCTCTCCATCTATACTTGCCTCTAATTGTGGCACAAGAACAGCATAGCTGCAATGATCCCAATTCTTATCATGCTGATCAAACCGTCTACTGCGAGCAATGTTAACTATTAATCATGCACTATTAGTGCTAGACAAAAGTACTGCGTTTCGACTACCCTATGGGAAGCCAAACTCTTAAAATTGGATAGAGATTATGAGTTCAACACCACCATTACCCAAACCGCTCTTTGATAGTCTTGATTATCTCGATGACAACCCCTGCGATCACGCTATTAATTCAGAAGATTATCGTGCTGCAATCGATTTTCTTCGCAGCTATCGCGGCAGTCAGGCAACATTTAACGCCTATCGGCGCGAGATTGAACGACTACTGCAATGGTGCAACCATATTGCTCATAAATCATTGCATCAACTACGCCGTAAAGAGATTGAAGCTTATATTGCTTTTTGTCAGGCTCCACCGACCTCATGGATTGGCATTAAAAAAGTACCGCGTTTTCTTTCCCAGCAGGGGCAACGGCTAGTGAATCCTGCATGGCGTCCCTTTGTTGCGCACCTCTCTAAAGCAGCGCACCGTCGTGGACAAACGGTTAAGCGCGATCATTATGTGTTATCAGAAGGGGCAATTAAAGACCTATTTGCTATTCTAAGCAGCTTCTTCAATTTTCTTATCCAAGATAACTATCTTGAA
The DNA here is from genome assembly GCA_028282395.1 of Gammaproteobacteria bacterium. Next base: position 610 of record JANQHY010000157.1, on the reverse strand, counting down.
ATCAATCCAATTCTACAGATTCGGCAAAAAAATCGTTTTATCCGCCGCCAGCAATCAACCGCAAAAGTTCGCCGCTTAAGTGAACGTCAATGGCGCTATTTACTCCAGGCCGCTGAACAGATGGCAACGGATAATCCTGTTACACATGAACGCACACTATTTATTATTACAGCGTTATATGCAATGTATCTACGCATCTCTGAACTGGCCGCCTCAACACGCTGGACACCACGGATGTGCCACTTCTACCGTGATCATGATGAAAATTGGTGGTTTATTACTGTCGGTAAGGGTAATAAAGAGCGTCAAATTGCTGTGAGCAATGCGATGCTAGCTGCACTGAAGCGCTGGCGCCAATACCTAAATCTATCACCACTCCCTTCCCCTGCCGATCAAACACCATTGCTGCCCAAACAGCGTAGTCATGGCCCTATTACTAGCACAACTTATCTACGTGAAATTGTCCAATCCTGTTTTGATCAAGCAATGATACAGCTTAAAACTGCCGGTCATCTCGAAGAGGCAGAGGCACTGCTTGATGCAACCGTACACTGGTTACGCCATACTGGCATCTCTGATGATGTTAAATCGCGTCCACGTGAACATGTTC
>JANQHY010000141.1 GCA_028282395.1 Gammaproteobacteria bacterium | reverse complement strand
ATACTTACGATCACCAATAATAGCATGCCCCATCGCCTGGGCATGCACGCGAATCTGATGGGTGCGTCCGGTATAGAGCTTAGCTGAGACTAAGGTTGCGGTATCGCCAAAAGACTCAAGTATATTAAATGTGGTTAAGGCTGCTTTACCGGTTGTTGTGACATGAGTGCGGTGGGTACTGTTTACTCCTGAACGCTTTTCTAGCGGCAAGTCTACTTTATTGACCGCTTTAGGCCAGCGGCCATAGACAATCGCATGATAGGTTTTATTGATCTTTTGCTGGCGCAACTGTTCATGTAGTAGCGTCAAAGTGTGGCGATCTTTAGCAATGATCAGACAACCGGAGGTGCCTTTATCTAAGCGATGGGCCAACTCCAGGAAACGACAATCACTACGCCATGCACGCAGGTTTTCAATCAACCCGCTATTCTCACCACTGCCCCCATGCACTGCTAACCCAACAGGTTTATTCACAATAATCAGATGATCATCTTCATAGAGCACTGCTTGTTCTAATGCTTGTTGCCAGGATTGACTTAAAAGGGGCATATGTGCACTGGCCTGGCGCACCGGCGGGATACGCACCACATCTTCAGTTTGTAAACGCAGGTCAGCTTTAGCACGTTTTTTATTAACACGCACCTCGCCCTTGCGTATCCAACGGTAGATTAAAGTCTTAGGGACTTTCTTACAGATTTTTAATAAAAAATTATCTAAACGCTGCCCTTCACTGTCTACTGTGACCCTGGCATAACGCACCTTATGTTGATCCATCACTCACCTCAGCAGGACGATAGCGTATCAGTGCCAAGCCACTGACCACAAAACATAGTACTGCGGCAATAATCGGTAAGTAAAGATCCATACTCATCAGTGCGCCAATTAACAAAGCATTAATCACCCACGAAGCACCAAATCCCGCGCCGGCACTCCCCATCACTTTGCCCTGCTCATGTTCGCTAACAGCATTAGAAAATAACGCCATGATGGCACTGTAACCAATAATCTGAACTAAATTAGCCAAAACCGCCACAACCCATTCGGTTGCTAAAGATGGAACCAGTACATTAAGCGCCAAGAGTAACCCTGTTAAGGTAATAGTAACCACATACACAGACTTCAAAGTAAAACGTTTGAACACTATAGGCTGCACCACAAGGGTACTGAGCACCATACCAACGCCCATCAATGAGAAGAACCAACCGATATGCACGATATTGAGATGGTATTGATGGTGCAAAATCAATGGTACGCTTTGGGCATAAAAGCCCCAGCCAGCTTGCATTAGGATAAATAGCAACCCCAGATAACGAATGCGTTTATCTTGAAATAAAAAACTGACCGCTTTAATCGCTTTGAAGAAATTCAATTTCACCTCAGGATGTGGAATAAAGCTCTCGCGCAGGAATACAGCAATGCTCAATACATTCAATGCCGCTAAAATAGCGGCAATCCAAAATGGTGAGCTTAATGAATGAAAGGCAAATAAGCCGCTGGCAGAAAAGCTGGTGATGGCCGGACCAATGACAAAGCCCAGTGATGCTGCCATCACTACATAGCTTAAGTTACGTGCTTTATTTTCCGCACGGCTAATATCAGCCACAGTCGCTTGTGCCAGTTCAAAGGCCCCACCAACAAAACCAGATAAAAAACGAGATATTGCAAACAATACAAACCCATGCCAGGCAATGGCTAAAGCCCCCAGAGCATAAGCCACCACAGTAAGAACCAATGCACTGACCAAGGTTTTTTTGCGGCCGACCTTATCAGATACATCACCGATAAACGGCCCTCCAAGCATGAGCCCCAATGGCCACAGCGCCATAACCGTTGCATAAGCCCAGTAACGCATTGTCTCAGATGCTGAAGTCGCTAACAAAGCGCTATGCTTAGCAAAGAATAAATCCGGCAAGATTGGGAATACTAAACCCACACCCATCACATCGATCACCACGGTAACCATCAGGATAAGAATAATAAATTTTTGATTGGGACAAGAATCAGTCATAAAAACGCTCCAAATAAAAGAGAAAAATCAATCCGTTAGTGTTAAACGGTGAGCGTTTTCATTGTCCCTATTCCATTAATTGAGAGGGGTGCATTGTACCGCCATATTATCAAATTGGCAACCTGATAAAAATTCCAACTCAAAAAGCACACTGCATCACCATAATGATGGATAGGAATCCCAATCATTTGACATCAATGCTTATTAAACTACTATTTCATAGCTAAGCATAATAATAAAGATTTAAATAGCATTTTAATTAAATGACAGATATAAGGTGTAAAACATGAAGAAATATTTAATTTTAACAACTACGGTTGCATTACTTTCTACAATCAGTGTCCCAAACACTTACGCGGGAGGATATATTGGATTTACTCCTGTTGATAAATCATTGATACACGACAATAAGTTAGTGCTAGATAAATTTACCTATGATTTACAATTTATTCATAGCCCTGATTTATATGGCAAGAATGGCTCATACTATTATAGCCATACCTTTACACTTAAGAATGCCGGTGTAAACAGTTCTACTGTCGGTTATAGTGGTGCCGTTTTAGGTATCGGCGAACATGCAGGGTTTTTCTTTTCTATTTGGGGAAAATACAATCCCAGTGTTGATAAGCTGGTAGCTGGCAAATATAGCGAGTGTTTCTTTAAAAGGGACACTGCAGAGGGTGCGTTTGCTACCTGTGGCCCTAAAAAGAATAATCCGGTAGGCGTCAATCCACATGATGAATATAGACTACAATTGCAAATTATCCGCGATCATCAGGGTAAAGCATCAGGTATTAGAGTTTCCATTAAAGATATTGTACATCCCCAACAATCTTATGTGATAGGCACGTTGTACACACATAGATTTGATGGCTTGAGACCCTGGGGATTTGGTAGTTTCTTAGAAAGAACAAGTGGCAATAAGCCCTGTGTGGCATATCAAAAAGGTGTTAAACCAGGACATGCATTGATCACATATAAGCAACACGCCCCTGTTGGCTATGATTTGAATAATCGCAAAATATTATATGTGGCCGAGCCATTTCATTTTACAGACAATGAGGATAGACCTCCGGCGTGTATTAATGTTGTCTATGCTCCAGATAATGGTAGTTATGGTGAAGCATTTTTTAATATTGCCAGAAAATCAGCAAATCTTAGTCAAGATTTTGAGAACGATGTAGAATACCCTGAGTTGAAAGGCCATGGCTTTGCTTTGTTCTTCCCCGTAAGAGATATTGAAACAGGTAATGCCATCATTGTTAATGACTGGCATAAAAATGATAAATTTGACGGCCCAGTTACCGGTATGGGCGCTTTTGGTGCTGAACGGACCATACTGACACTAAGAACAAACAATAACATCCCTGTGAAATTCCGTATCTGGAAATTAAATGACAAAAACGCAAAGCTTCTTATTAATGACAACTTTGATGTCAATCAAGGTCGGTTTACGATGGAATACAAACCAGAAGATAACCCTAATTTAAAAGACTTAAGTGATAAGCAGCTTATGGGAGAATTTACTTTATTAGCTCAACGCGCAGTTGGCTCTGCTATCATTCCGATTAATGTTAAGTATAGCCTGTACTTTCCAAAGAAAGACTCACATAAAAAACCAGAGCTATCATTTATTACTCACAGAATTAGCGTTGCTTCAACACAGGTAAAACCAAAAGTGAATAGCCCGGCATAACCCGCACTGTCCTATCACTTTTAGGAGACAAGAAACTATCTGGCCACCTATACAAAAAGGTGGCCAGTCTAGTGAGAATAGCTTTTACCAAGATCTGCACAGTAAATAAAAGCACCACTGTCATTATACTATTTGATAGTGCAATCTAGAGGGTGTCGTCAAATTAATTTCATCCATGGATTAAGCTATTAGAACGTATATAATTCGTGGTGTTGAGAGCGATTTATGTTAATGGAGTAACTA
>JANQHY010000140.1 GCA_028282395.1 Gammaproteobacteria bacterium | reverse complement strand
TAGTTACTCCATTAACATAAATCGCTCTCAACACCACGAATTATATACGTTCTAATAGCTTAATCCATGGATGAAATTAATTTGACGACACCCTCTAGCTAAAAAGCAGTGTGTGAAATTAAAATTGAGGCTTTTCATCATCCTCATGTGTTTAACACACTGTAGTGGGTTCAAATTTTTTGCGCCGCGCCTGAATTTAAAATGCTTCGAGTATCATTCGCGGGTATTTTAAATACTTTTTAGTATTATTTATAAAACAAAGGTCTTTTAGTGATTCACCTCAGGATTTTTGGTATCATCGAAAGGTTATAGCTAATCAAACTATTAGATTAGCCATAACAGCGACACATCTTATCGATAATCAAAGGAGCTGTCTGTGTCTGAGCAAGCAGAAATTATCAATCAAGAAGCAGCGTATGATGCTGCAAGTATTAAAGTTTTAGAAGGGCTTGATGCGGTGCGTAAACGGCCAGGCATGTATATTGGCGACACTGATGATGGTTCTGGCTTGCATCACATGGTTTTTGAAGTGGTTGATAATTCGATTGATGAAGCTTTAGCAGGACACTGCGATCGTATCGAAGTAATGATCCACGAGGACGAGTCCATTTCCGTGAGTGATAATGGCCGAGGTATTCCTGTTGGCATGCATCCAACGGAGGGTCGTTCTGCTGCCGAAGTTATTATGACCGTGCTGCATGCCGGCGGTAAGTTTGATAGCAATTCCTATAAAGTATCCGGCGGTTTGCATGGGGTGGGCGTTTCGGTAGTCAACGCTTTATCCGAGGAGCTCAACCTGATTATTCACAAAGATGCTAAGACCTATAAGCAAACCTATCATCTGGGGGAGCCCGACGCACCACTTAAAATGGTTTCTGATACGGATAAGCAAGGCACTACGGTTCGCTTTAAACCCAGCCCAAAGATTTTTAATAACGTCCTGACATTTAACTATGACATCCTTGCCAAGCGCTTGCGCGAGCTGTCTTTCTTGAACTCTGGTGTGGCAATTCACCTTAAAGATGAGCGTGATGGGCGCGAGGATTTCTTCCATTATGAGGGTGGTATCCGTGCCTTTGTGGAACACCTGAATCAAAACAAGACCCTGATCCATCAACAGGTCTTTGCTCTGTCACAAGATAAAGATGGTATTGGTGTTGAACTAGCCATGCAGTGGAACGATGGCTTTCAGGAGAATATTTTTTGCTATACTAACAATATCCCGCAACGTGATGGTGGTACACATTTGGCGGGCTTTAGAGCTGCGCTAACCCGCACGCTCAATAATTATATCGACAAAGAAGGTATTGCCAAAAAAAATAAGGTTAGTACTAGTGGCGATGATGCCAGAGAAGGCTTAACCGCTGTATTATCGGTTAAAGTACCCGATCCCAAGTTTTCTTCACAAACCAAGGATAAGCTGGTTTCTTCAGAAGTTAAACCTGTGGTTGAGTCTCTGGTCTCAGAGCTGTTAAGTGATTTTTTATTAGAGAACCCTAGCGAAGCTAAAGCTATTACCGGTAAGATAGTCGAAGCAGCGCGTGCGCGTGAAGCAGCGCGTAAAGCACGTGAGATGACGCGCCGTAAAAGTGCGCTTGACATTGCCGGGCTACCAGGCAAATTGGCAGATTGTCAGGAAAAAGATCCGGCACAATCAGAGCTGTATATTGTCGAGGGTGACTCAGCAGGAGGCTCGGCTAAACAAGCACGAGATCGTCGTACACAGGCTATTTTACCACTCAAGGGTAAAATCCTTAATGTTGAAAAAGCACGATTTGACAAAATGTTATCTTCTCAAGAGGTTGGCACGTTGATAACCGCCCTTGGTTG
>JANQHY010000128.1 GCA_028282395.1 Gammaproteobacteria bacterium | reverse complement strand
CTTCTAATGCCCCCAATGCCGAATGAGCAAATATCGCCATTTGCTCAAAACCCAAGGCAGTAATGACCTCGTCAACTGCTTTTGCAAAAGGCTGCATGGTTTTAAATTTTGAATAATCGGCGGTTTTTCCATCACTGTTCTGTGCTGGAGCAAGTATGTCAGCATAATAGATGCAATAGTTATCTGTTATATACTTGGGCAAATAATTTTTCTTCTTAAAAAGTTCTGCCGGCGATACGATTAATAACGGCGGCTTAGTCGGATTACCGCCAACCGTGACAGGAATCGTTTTACCTAATGTTGGTACAAAAATTGTTTTCGGTGGATTTATCATTATTATTATCCAGTAAAATTGTTAAATGTTATGTATCAAATACACTCGCCACTTGGTCACCGTCACGATGGACAATAGTTGGCGCCACATGTGCCGTTGGATAGACCATAATCTCAGCAACATTGACATGTGCTGGCCTAGTGACACAATAGATCACTGTGTCGGCCACATCATCACCAATCAGTGGTTGAAACCCAGAATAAAACTTATCGGAGCGCGCTTTATCCCAACGCACTTCACTAAATTCAGTTTTCACCAGTCCCGGATCAATTTCAGACACGCGCAATTTATAGCCCTTAAGATCAATACGTAATGAGCGTGTTAACGCCTTAACCGCGTGTTTACTAGCACTATAAACATTACCGCCCATATAGTAGGCGTGACCACCGGTTGAGCCAATATTGACTATGTGACCAATATTACGTTTGAGCATCAGCGGCAACACCGCACGTGTGACATATAGCAGCCCTTTAACATTGGTATCAATAATAATATCCCAATCATCGGGGTTGGCATTCTGCATTAATTCAGTTGTCACGCCGACTCCGGCATTATTGACAAGAATATCAATCGCACGCCATGATTCATCAAGATCCGCAATCGCCCGCTGTACCTGCTGTTTATCACTGATATCAAGTCTGATCGGCAACGCTTTTACGCCATGTTGCTGCTGTAAGGTCTCCGCCAACGCAGTGATCCGCTCAAAACGCCGCGCTGTCAAAATAACATTTGCACCCTGGGCAGCAAACTGCTCAGCACAAGCTTTGCCCACACCAGCAGAAGCGCCAGTAATCAATACAATTTTGCCACGCAACGATTCAGCCATTGTCTGTCCTTTTTTACAGTTTGAAATGATGAGCAAACTTTAACCAATAGTAGAATATTAATCAATATGTCTAGTCATCTCGTCTATCTTGTCTGACAAGGTTGGAGAGGCGCTGCACTTTCCAACACATTGCAAGATGAGAATGAAATCTCTATACTCTACCTCATCTGATGGCTGGAAATGAGTAAACGAATATGCTGGAAAGCGTGGCTAACAAAGGCACCCGAAAACTGAAAACACCGCCCCATTCACATGAGGCTGAACAGTCACTGCTAGGTGGACTACTGATATCTAAAACCAGCTGGGACCAGATCGCTGACCGTTTAACTGACGAAGATTTCTATCATCCCCCTCACCGCATCATTTTCACTGCACTAAAAACGCTTGCTGATCGCGACAAACCGCTTGATGCGCTAACGCTAACAGAACTGCTAAAAGATCAACATCAATTGGATAAAGCTGGCGGTGAGAGTTATATCTATGAACTAGCCAAAAATACGGTTAGCGCCGCTAATATTACCGCCTATGCTGACATCATTCGTGAACGCTCAATTCTACGCCAATTAGTTGAGGTCGCTGCTGAGGTCTCCAGCACGGTTTTTGACCGCAAAGGGCGTGACGCTAGCGATATTCTTGATGAAGCCGAGCGTAAGGTGTTCTCAATTGCCGAGCAGAAAACACGCGGCAGCGGCCCACAAAGCATCAGCCATATTCTCTCCCAAACTATGCAATATGTTGACAAAATCTATCAACAGGGTGGCCTCACAACAGGCATGCCTACTGGCTTCTATGATCTTGATAAGATGACTGCTGGCCTACAACCCTCTGACCTGATTATTATTGCTGGGCGACCTTCAATGGGTAAAACCACTTTTGCCATTAACATTGCTGAGAATATTGCTATCAAAGAGAAAAAGCCGGTTTTGATTTTTAGCATGGAGATGTCCTCAGAACAGCTGACTCTGCGGATGCTCTCATCCTGGGGCGGGATTGAGCAACAGCGTCTACGTACTGGGCAACTGAATAATCACGATTGGGATGGCTTAATGTCGGCTAACAGCGGCCTATCTGAAGCCCCATTATTTATTGATGATACCTCGATGCTGAATCCCACCGAGCTACGTGCCCGAGCACGAAGGGTGATGAAAGAGCAGGGGCAACTCGGCCTAATTGTGGTAGATTATCTGCAATTAATGCACTCGCCTGAAAATAAAGAGAATCGTGCAACTGAAGTCAGCCAAATCTCCCGTTCATTAAAAGCACTGGCAAAAGAGCTCAATGTTCCACTGATTGCCCTGTCACAGCTTAACCGTGGCCTAGAGCAGCGCCAAGATAAACGCCCAGTGATGTCTGATCTGCGCGAATCAGGCAGCCTTGAGCAAGATGCCGATTTAATTATGTTTATCTACCGTGACGCCGTTTACAATGATGCGAATGCTGATAAGAACAAAGCGGAAATTATTATTGGTAAACAGCGTAATGGCCCAATCGGCAAAATGTTTCTCCGTTTTGAGGGGAACCATTCCCGTTTTCTTAATATTGACTCTATGCATCAGGAACAGGACTTTTCATGACCTCGCCAGTAGAGGTAAAAATTGATCTTGGGGCGCTACGCCATAATTTAATTCAGACACAGCGAATCGCTACTAATAGCCGTATCATGGCAATGGTCAAAGGTAACAGTTACGGCCACGGCATGGTCGCTTGTGCCAAAGCACTTAGCGCTGCTGATGGCTTTGGTGTTGCACGTTTTGATGAGGCATTAACACTGCGCCAACAAGGCATTCAACAGCCAATATTGGTCACAACGGGTATTAGCAACCAGGAAGAGCTACGAATACTCTCACAACTCAACTGCGCCATTACGCTCCATCATGAGAGCCAGCTAACCCTATTAAATCAGACGACGTTACAACAACCTATTAACGTCTGGTTAAAGGTCAATACCGGTCTCAACCGCCTCGGTTTTCAACCTGATGAGATTGAGCCACTCTACCGTCATATCAGACAGCTACCGCAGGTTGCCTCAGTCAATTTTCTCTCTCATCTTGCTCGTGCTGCAGAAGCGACTACCACTGTCACCCAATATGAGTGTTTTATGGCAGCAACTGAGGGAATGGACGGTGAGCGCAGCTTAGCAAAATCAGCTTCCATTATTAATTACCGCCCTTCCCATCTCGATTGGATACGCCCTGGTATTATGCTTTATGGTATATCACCATTTCCTGCGACGGAAGGCACCGAGTATGGCCTAAAAGCAGTGATGTCCCTCTCTTCACATTTAATTGCTGTACGTTGGCAACAGGCTGGTGATGCTATCGGTTATGAAGGCAGCTGGATCTGTCCTGAAGCAATGCCAGTTGGCATTGTTGCTATTGGTTATGGCGATGGTTATCCAGGCAGTTTGCAAAGTGGCATTCCTACGCTAATTAACGGCTGTTATTGCCCAACTATTGGACGAATAGCAATGGATATGACGATGGTCGATCTACGCCGCTGCCACGAAGCAAAAGCCGGCGATCGCGTGGTATTATGGGGAGAGGGATTAGCCGTAGAAAAGGTAGCATGCCATGTTGCATTATCACCCTATAATTTATTAACCCGCATTGGCCAACGCATTATCATCCCTACTGTTATCGACAATTGCTAACATGCTTTTATTCACTATATAATCAAAAATGGGTTGTAGGGAAAACTATTCGGTATCGTCAACTATTTGTATTACTGATCGATCTCTCAGTCCAATTGTTTATAAAAAAATATAAGGAGCCATACTATGTACCAGTCACCCGCTACTCTCAATCAACGCGTTGCAGACATCGTCAAGACTTTTCCTATAAAAGCGCTTGTTACCGGAGTTGCCTCGGCACTTTTGCTTAAAAATATCATTGAAAACCAAGACCCCTCATCTTGGGATATAGGGGTAATGCTAACCGAAGGTGCAATTGCATGGGTATTCCATCAAAGTCATAGACAACCTATAAACCAGCTACTAAATGATATAACCAGACGTTTAGAAAGTTTACCAAATACTAATGATGCACAAGAAGAGCGCGACTATCTGAATGCTGCAAAAGATAGCATGCTCTTTATCAATAAATTCTATTCAGGTTGCGTTCTGGCTTCAGGCGCTTTAACCTTAACTGGCAACTTTGTTTACAATAAAATTAGTAGTACATTCTTTGGGACTGGATCAAATGATGAACCAAGCACTGAGCACACTCCCCAGACAACCCCAACACCATTCTGATCATAATGTTGACACAATGCTAAGGTCCTACTGGCAAATTGTCATCCAAATGCTTGCGTTAGCCAATGCCATCCCGTATCATTGGGACAGTAATAACTAATAGCCATAGAAAAATCATGACGATGAAAATTGCCCGTGTAAAACTCGCTAGCGTTGTTGCCGCAACACTGCTTGCGCTATGCTCAAATGCCAATGCAACATTCTATCCCAACAGTTTCTATTTTGGTCTCGGCGTAGGTGGCGCTGAGATGGATAGTAATGACAGCTTTAGCTGCGAATCGGGCAGCTGCAGTGGATTGGATTCAACGGCAAAAATCAAGTCCAGTGGTGCACCTGGCGCAACAGTGCATATCGGTTATGCGTTACACTCACTACCGATACAGTTTGAACTCTCTTATCAATACTTCTACCAATTTGAGTATGACGAAGACAATATTCTGCAAACTGGCGATTCACTAAAGAGTAAAATCTACAACCAGTCTGCTTTTGCTAATGTGATTTTAAATGCTAATTTTAACTGGCCAGTGATCCCTTATATTATGGCGGGTTATGGCGCAAACTACAGTGATGTCGAAAGTAACTATACTGCTAGTTCATCAGCTGATGAAACCAGTAAACGCAATGATGAACTACGTGCAGCATGGCAAGCAGGTGCTGGATTTTATTATCAAATTACTCCTAATCTGATGTTCAATTTGGTATACAAATACCAGAATCTCGGCAAAGTTACCTGGCGTGTTAACAACAGCAATACTAACACCGAATTCTCTGCTAAAAACTTGACGAACAATCAAGGTGAAATAGGGCTAATCTATTTTATTGGCGATCAGCATCAACCGCCGTCACTGGTTGATGAGTAACAATTCTCTGTTTTAACGGTAGTGTTGACCAACGGCAATGCTGCGGCGGCATAGCTTTCCGCAGCGCTCCAGTCACTGGCAAACTACATCGCCAAGTGCTATCGCCATCAAATACCCAAGCACCCTGACCATCTGGATGAAATGCTGCTAATTTTTTTGCAATGACATAGGTATTGTCGACCACTCCCGTACCAGGCTTAGAATAGATGCAGCGCAACTGCTGTTTATTGTTCAAATAGTAGACTTGATAAAGTCCACGTGCATGAATGGTAATGTCTCCCGCCGCGGTTGCAGCAAGCGGTGATAACGGAATCAATTGCCACTGTGCTGGTGTCTGCCAATGACCTGCAACGAGAACCTGTTTACTATCCGGACATTGATCGGCCCATATACTAACAGGCAACAGGAGTGACAATGCTGCTATTGCAGCAAGATAGTTAGTGCGCTTCATGCCAATTCTCTCCTATGCCAATATCAACAATTAATGGAATATCGAGTCGCGGCACATGCTCCATCATCTGACGGATCTTTTCAACAGTTTCCGTTAAAGAGGCTTCTGCCACCTCAAAAACCAATTCATCATGCACCTGCATTACCATTTTGGCATCGATGGCACTATCGAGCAACCAGCGGTCGATCTCGACCATCGCCACCTTGATAAGATCTGCTGCGGTCCCCTGCATCGGCGCATTAATCGCCACCCGCTCTGCTGCCATCTGGCGCAGACGTTTTTTCGAATTAATCTCCGGTAGATAAAGTCTACGCCCAAGCAATGTCTCGACAAATCCCTGCTCACGTGCCTGCTCACGTGTTTTATCCATATAAGCTCTAACACCGGGGTATTGACGAAAATAGGCTTCGATATAACTCTCCGCTACATCACGATCAACACCCAACTGCTTAGCCAAACCAAATGCTGACATGCCATAAATCAGACCAAAATTAATCGCTTTTGCTTTGCGACGCTGCTCACTATTCACCTGTGCCAACGGTACAGCAAATACCTGTGAAGCCGTTGCCGCATGAATATCCTGATTGTTATGAAATGCCTCTTGCAATCCACTATCACCTGATAGGTGCGCCATAATACGCAACTCAATTTGCGAATAATCTGCTGCAACAATTTTATAACCGTTAGGCGCAATAAATGCTTCGCGAATCTGTCGCCCCTCCTCACTGCGTGTCGGAATATTCTGCAGATTGGGATCAGACGAAGAGAGTCGGCCCGTTGAAGTTACCGCCTGATGGTAGGAGGTATGAACACGGCCACTATCTGGATTGACCTGTTCGGGCAGACGATCAATATAGGTTGATTTGAGTTTACTTAAACTGCGATATTCAAGAATAAGTTTAGGTAACGGAAAATTAAGCGCCAACTCCTGCAGCACCTCCTCCGCGGTTGAAATCTGCCCAGTGGGTGTTTTTTTCAATATGGGCAATTTCTGTTGCTCAAAAAGCACTTCACGCAACTGCTTGGGTGAATTAAGGTTAAACATCGTTCCAGCTTGCTGGTAAACTTTCTCTTCCAACTCTGCCAGGCGTTTGCCGGTCACTTGACTCTGTTTTGCTAACAGTTCGCAATCAATTAATACCCCATGACGCTCCATACGCGTTAATACTGATAGCAGCGGTAGCTCAACCTCTTTAAATAGTTGCGTAAGTCGTTTATTGGCAGCTAGTTGCGGCCAGAGAAGGTGATGCAAACGCATCGTAACGACTGCATCCTCGGCTGCGTAGGGAGTTGCCTGATCCAAAGGCACTTGATTAAAGGTGATCTGCTTCACCCCTTTACCACAGACCGATTCATAACTGATACATTGATAATCAAGATATTTCCGCGCCAACGAATCCATATCGTGACGTGTTGCGGTGCTATCAAGCAGATAGGATTCCAACATGGTGTCAAACTCAATGCCTCGCAAGGTGATGTCGTAGTTAGCCAAAACCTCTTTATCATATTTTAAGTTTTGTCCGACCTTCTTAATCGTTTCATCTTCTAAAAGTGGCTGTAGCTGCTGTAATACTTTATCACGATCGAGCTGCTTAGGCGCGCCCATATAGTCATGTGCCAATGGCAAATAGACGCCCTCTTTCTCATCGATTGCAAACGACAAACCGACAATCTCTGCCTGCATATAATCAAGACTAGTGGTTTCGCTATCAAACGCGATCAGTTTCGCTTTTTTAAGTTTATTAAGATACTGCTTAAAGGTTTTTTCATCATCAATCATGCGATAGTGATGCGTTATTTCACTAGCGCCATTACTGTCATTAATCTCTTTAAGCCAACGTTTAAACTCCATGCGCTTAAACAGCTGTGCCAACTTGGCAGTATCTGGCTGACGCTGTGTCAGCTTCTCAACCGGCTCACTGAGAGTGACATCACATTTAATAGTAATTAATTCTCGCATCAAGGGTAAATGCTCAAGTGCTTGACGCAGATTTTCACCCACTTTGCCGCCAATGTCATCACTATGTGCCACCAGATTATCGAGTGATTGGTACTGACTCAACCATTTTACCGCTGTTTTTGGTCCGACTTTTGACACACCGGGAACATTATCGGAGGTATCACCAATCAGTGTTAAATAGTCAATAATCTGCTCGGGGTTAACACCAAACTTCTCCTTAACTTTGTCACAGTCGAGCGTGCTATTACTCATCGTATTAATTAAGGTAATGTTACTATTCACCAGCTGCGCCATATCCTTATCGCCAGTGGAGATAATTGTTTTTAAGTTAGCTTTCTCTGCCTGTTGTGCCAAGGTGCCAATCACATCATCGGCCTCAACACCATCGACAATAATTAATGGCAGTCCCATTGCCTCAAGTAT
>JANQHY010000111.1 GCA_028282395.1 Gammaproteobacteria bacterium | reverse complement strand
CACAGCAGGTATTAATACCGGCTTTCTGTACCATGTCGAGGGTATTGAGACGCTCCTCATAGCTGCGCGTGGTAATAATCTTTTTATAATGCTCTGGCGACGTATCGAGGTTATGATTATAGTAATCCAATCCTGCCTCTTTGAGTTGTTTCAGTTGCTCTTCATCGGCTGTGCCTAGTGACACACACGCCTCCAATCCCAACTCCTTAATTGCCTTCACCATCTCAATAACGGCAGGAAAGTCCTTTTTTGGCGGATTGCGCCAAGCAGCTGCCATGCAAAACCGTTTAGCACCATTGGCTTTGGCAGCTTTGGCTTTCTCAATGACTGATTCAACATCAAACATGCGCTCCTTCTTTAAACCGGTCTTGTAATGCCCACTTTGTGAACAATATGCGCAATCTTCCGGACAGGCGCCAGTTTTAATACTTAACAGTGTACACAGCTCCATCTTAGTCGCATCAAAATTTTCCTTATAGGCACTATAAGCGCGTTGTATTAATTCAGAAAAAGGCAATTCGTAGAGTTGATGAATGGCTTTCTCATCCCAATTAGATTGCTGCTGCTCCACGCTATTTCCCCTATGATTATTTTAGAATGGAGAAACTATAGGTTAGTTTGTGATTTTGGTCAAGAACAGCGCAAATATAGATGGCAAAAAAAGAGGACATTATGGTGCAAATTTAGTAGAGTTGCCTATGTCTGACGAGCTCTAACGTGGAATTCATCCTCATGCAGTACTAGGCATAGGCTCTTCCACGCAACCCTGACAGGAGATCGTAGAATTGAAGTAATTGTTTAAAATTAAGAGATATTTATGTATACAAAAACACTACTCTTTGAAGTAAAAGGGATGACCTGTGTCGTTTGTACAGGTGCGGTAGAGAAAATAATCAATGGTGCAGAATATCCTGAAAACATTAAAGTCTTGAGAAGCAAGGCAAATCTTATCGAGGAGAGTGCAACCGTCACGCTTGCTAGCATTAATCCTATTAATGAAAAAACACTTAGGAATATTGAAGAGATGCTCTGCGATGAAATCGAAGATATCGGGCTTGATTGTCAGGCAATTAACAAGCGTAAACAGCCTTCAGACAATATTTTGCCACAACAACCCATAAACGAATCTACCCAACAAAGCAAAAGCAAGCCATTATTAGAAAAACCTAAGAAAAATAGCAAGCGCGCGGGGTGGCTACAGTCAGATTTAACCAAGTCATTACTTGCCTATCTATTTGGCTTTACTTTACTCACACTTAGCCTGCTAGGCGTGACCATTCCCTTTATTGCCTTAATGACCCTATTTGGCTTCTCTTTTGTCGTCACCCTTTATGGCGGTTGGAAACATTTTAAAGCTGCATGCAAATATCTATTCAAGCGCCGAATGCTGACAATGGATAGTTTGTTTACTATTGGCGTGGCATTATCATGGGGATTGGTAATAGCATCGCTATTTTTAAGCTTCATTCCATTAACTTGGCCTATCACGCCATTGCTGATCGTAGCTGGAATGTGCGGCGGAAAATATCTTGAAAAAAAATATCATGATAAGGTAAAAGAGAAGATAAAGCTTACTTCAATTTTGCCTAATAAGGTTCTCGTAAAAAGAGATGAGAATTTTGTATTAACAGATATCAAACAAGTAATTATTGGCGATATCATTCAAGTTAATGCCGGAGAGGTTATTCCATTAGATGGAGAGCGTCAGGCCGGTAATGGGAGAATTTGCACAAAAGCATTTAATGGCCGCATTCATCCGATAGCATCTGATAAAATCGATGATTTTGTTTCAGGAATGCGCGTTACCAGTGGGATGATTCAGTTAACGGTCACAAAAAACTATCAGAACTGTTATCTTGTTGACTTGGAAAAACGTATTAATGCACCAAAGAATGAAGCCTCTTCTCAAGGGGAAAATACCAATAATAAGCTGGAAAGATTTTCCAATAAACTCGTTAGCATCTTTATTCCCTCTATTTTAATTATCGCCATCATCTCTGCCATCATTGCCGGCTATTTCCTTGGCCCATTAGCTGCCATTGCCATCTGCTTGTCACAGATTAGTGGCGCATGTCCCTGTGTGCTTGGCTGGATTAAACCGTTAGGAAAGAAAATGGCATTAAACAAATCAGCCAAATATGGCGCCGAATTAAAATCGACCGCAGTACTGAATAGGATAAACAGTATTGATACCTACGTTTTTGATTTGAATGGAACGCTAACAAAAGGGAAATTGACAGTTGAACAATGTAAGAATCTTTCCGGGGAAGACAATAATTTTTTCTTTTCGATTCTAACAATAATCGAAGAGAATGCCAACAGTGAAAATAACATTTTTGGACAAGCCGTACTTGAGTTTGCACAAAAAAATCTGCCGAAAGGTCATTCGACTTTACATTACAATTCAATTAAGACGCTAGCAAATATAAAGTCAGGTGTTGGTGTAGAAATTGACGGGGAAAAATACTATATCGGTAATATTACTATGCTCAACCACCTCGGCATTAATCATAATAGTCCTCAACCTAAGAATCGTGTTGGCCATACACTCTTTTTAGTGAAAGAGAAACAGATAATTGGCGAAATGGTGCTACTGGACTCATTAAGAACAGATTCTGCGCAAATTATTCAGACTTTAGTGGCAAGAAGAAAGAAAATATTTATCTGTACAGGAACGGATAAAGAGACTGCAAAATATTATGCCCGTGAACTTGGTATTAACGAAGACCATATCTACGCCGATTGCACAAATAAAGAAACCTATATTAAAAAAATTAAGAATAGAGATGATTGCAAAGGCGTTGCCATGATTGGCGACGCACTCAATGATCTATCCGCCTTTTCCTGTGCCGACCTGAAAATTGCCACTGACTGTGCTAGCAAACAAAACCGCCAAGATAGTGATATCTGCATTAACAGCCCCGATCTACAGCCTATTCTTAATGCAATCATCATTGCCGAAGATAGTGCTGCACATATTAAAGCTATGCTGATTTTTACAATGTGTTATAATTTTCTTGTTATTGTATTACCAATTATACTTGCCGTGACATTGATTACAGTCAATCCAGCGTTTTTTGTTGCCGCTATGTTTCTACAGGCCGCTTTTGTATTATCGTTTTTGTGGTATAAACATAATAAAACCATCAACACTGACTCAATTCTCTCAGAAAGTAACGTACACACACTTTTTTGTGTTGATAAAGAGAGAAAAATGAATGAAGGTAATGAAAATCTGTTAAATAAAAACATCGATCTGATACCCGACCGAGATGAGAACATGACCATTGAAGAATGTACAGTCTGAAAATTATCCGATAAACTTGATGGCTCCAATGAAATCAACTCTCATAGAGAAGCAGAAAAAACGAGACTGGCATGGTAACAGGCATGATTAACGCAAGAGATAAGCCTTGACAAACTCCATTAAGCAATAATAGAGTAATCTTAAAAAAGGGGGGAAACTATTATGATAGAAATCAGCGATAACTTGCTTATTGACCGCGACCTGCGCCATCTCTGGCACCCTTGCTCGCAAATGAAGGACTATGAAACTTTCAAACCGCTGATTGTCGAATCCGCATCGGGCAGTTACCTTGAGTTACAAAACGGCAAAAAACTTATCGATGCCGTCTCAAGCTGGTGGTGCAAATCGCTTGGCCATGGTCACCCACGCCTAAAACAGGCACTCTATCAACAGATAGAAAAATTCGAACATGTGATTCTTGCTAATACTACCAATGAGGTGATTGTAAAGCTGTCAGAGCAGTTGGCAACACTGACACCAACACTTGATAAAGTATTGTATGCCAGCGATGGCTCGTGTGTTGTGGAAGCAGCGATGAAAATGAGTCTACATGCGCGCCAAATTGCCGGTGACCAGCAGCGCACAAAGTTTATTGCATTGAGTAATGGCTACCATGGTGAAACAGCAGGCGCGATGAGTGTCAGTGATCTCGGTCTCTATAAAGACCCCTACAAAACGCTGCTATCTGACTGCCACTTTATTGAAAATATTCCTTATGTCTCTGGCCCTACTGATCCACTATGGCATGACTGTCGTGACAGCTGGGAAAAAATTGTCACTGTCCTTGAGCCCTATAGCGAGAATGCAACGGCATTAATTGTCGAACCCATTATCCAGGGTGCCGGCAACATGAAGATCTACTCAGCGGATTTATTAAAACGGTTACGCCAGTGGACACAACAACATAATATTCATCTTATTGCCGATGAAATCATGACCGGTATCGGCCGCAGTGGCAAAATGCTTGCTTGCGAACATGCCGATATCGTTGCTGATTTTGTCTGCCTATCAAAAGGGTTAACCTCGGGTTGGTTGCCACTAAGTGTTATGTTGACCAGTGATGCTATGTATCAACTGTTCTATGATGATTATGCCAGCGGTAAAGCTTTTCTACATTCACACACCTATTCAGGCAATGCCCTGGCTGCCAGCATTGCTTCTGAAGTGCTGACGCTATTTAATGAGCAACCGCTATGTCGACAAGCTAGCGAATTAGGTGACGTGATGTTATGCGCCATGCAGCAAGTTGCACAACAGACTCAGCGCTTACAAAACGTTCGCGGCGTTGGTGCTATGGTTGCTGCCGACCTTATTTGTGAGCAACCGAATCGTCGTCTCGGCTATGAAGTTTATCAAAAAGCTGTTGAACTTGGCGCACTGTTACGCCCACTCGGTAATACAATCTACTGGCTGCCACCACTTAATACAACAAAAACAACCGTTGATGAATTGCAACAGATTACTCAACAAGCAATTGCATCGTTGAGATAATTTTTTACTGTGTGTTGTATTTAATAAGTAATAATACAACTATATGATAGTATTAATCATTTTATATTTACCTTGAAAATTTGAAGGCTGCCACTAAATTTTCAAGGTAAAATTCGAATAACAATTTAAGCATATGATTATAATCATAAATTCCAGAAGAGGGTAATAAGAATTGGGACAACTAACGTTAATATCATGCCACTCGCAACGGCGACCGGCAGCACTCGATCACCTAAATTGACCTTAATAATTGGCAAAGTGAAACTCAATGCTGTAGCGCCACTATAACCAATTGCTGAAAAGGGACTCACTCTTCCTAACAGCGGCACCAGAACGATAGCGATAATTTCGCGAGAGAAGTCGATAAAAAATGCGGCAATACCAAATTGGTGATTGATTAACTCTCCTGTCAAGATTGCCGTCAAACTGTACCAACCAAACCCCGACGATAATACCAGTGCTGTTTTCAATTTTAACCCCAATACCAATGCAGAGCATAATCCTGCAATAATAGAGCTGAATATAATAACACCCGCAATTAACCAGCCTGCCTTATTCGCTAATATCTCGATTAACGGCACATTCTGTGCGCGCAGCTGCATCCCCAAGACAAATACAATCGCTAACAAACCTGTATTCACAATGATATCTATTTCAGCAAAATGTAAATGAATAATGTAACCTAGTGTCATACCAACCACCACAAGCAACAGATACTTTAAGCTCTCAAGTATATAACTACGCAGATAGATTTTACCTTTCGGCTTTGTTGGCTGTTGCGTCTGTAGCCGCCTCGTTAAAAGATAGAAAATGGCACCGATGCTAAGACAGTTGAAGATAAGTAATAACAATGTAAAAACGCTAATGATTTCTACCAATGCTGACATATCGTGAAGAAGATGGGTCGAGTCTGAGCCAAAACCGTACCCAATAACAACGAGAATTGCCATAACGGCAATAATCATTAATTTATCGAGGAGGTGGCGGTTGATGGCGACTTTGGTAAAATAGCCAGTTAATAGTGCTATCAAGATAGCTGCCAGCTGCCACATAGGATCTCTGCCTAACTACAAAACAGGTGATTTTAACAGCCGTCAAAACTATTGTCTATCTAAATTCCAGCTAAAATATCACTGCTGTTTACACAATGTATTGAACTCTTGTATGATAGAAATCTGAAAAATTGTCGCAAGGTGCACCCTAATAATGAAAAAATCTATCAGACATTCATGTCTAGCCCGGTTGAATTCTTGGCGCCAATGGCGCATGAGCAAAAAATCATTCGCAATGGCGCTATGCTGTCTGAGCTTTTTGCTAGCTACCCCATTCGATGCGATGGCGGCAGCTACAGCAACCAATTGGCACTCAATTATCAATGGCAAAACTTTACATGTTATTTTATGTGGGACAGGAACACCTGCTATTCAGGCACAATATCTCAGACATCCCGCCTGCTTAGCGATTGCTGGCGACAAACAGCTGCTACTGTTTGACGCGGGCGAAGGTGCATCACAAACACTCGGTGAACTAGGTATACCATTGCGACAATTGAATAATGTATTTATTACCCATTGGCACTCCGATCACTTTGGAGGTTTAGGGCAGATCATGAATACATCATGGACTATGGGAAGAGCCATGCCCCTAAATGTTTATGGACCTTACGGCGTCAAGCAGGTAGTCAATGGCTTGAATCAAGCTTATCAACTTGACGGATTATATCGCACCATTACCAATCCTCATTGGAACATTAATAATGCATTTATGTTGCCTCATTTAGTTAATACTCAAACGAATCAAAAATCAACCGTGACACCGGTATATCAAAAAAATAATCTACAAGTATCAGCATTTCCAGTTGACCATTGGCCCGTGGTTCCGGCATTAGGTTACCAAGTAAAATTTGGCAACTGTAAACTGGTCATTAGCGGTGATACGCGTATCGACCCCAAATTAGGCATTTACTATAATGGCGCTAATGTCTTAGTCAGTGAAGCATCAAGCCATGCTGCCAAAAATAATCAAGACTTAACCAAGTACATTATTTCTTCACCACATCGACCACCGATAGCAAAACGGCATCAACAAATGAGTAAATTCTCTGCGTTAGCACCATCACTGACGACAAAGAAACGTGAAAAAATTATTTATCACTCCGATAGTTGGGATTTGGCGAAACTTGCCCAAGTTGCACAGGTAGACCATCTTGTGTTAACTCATTTGGGACCTCCTATTCAGAACAGTGGCGCAGCACAGCAGGCATTTATTAAAGGAATGAATCGTTACTATCACGGCAGCATTAATGTTGCTGACGATAGAGATCAGTTTGAATTGATCTCTACACCAAGCGGCTGCCAATTTCGTTACTTGCCTGCTAAATAAAATGTCTCCTTTCTACTTCTTACAGTTGTGCCCCTGAATAATCCCCAACTTTGCGGCACAACCGTTTTTGAGTAGACAGCACTAAATTTCTATATTATGATCTCCGAGACTAATAGTTAGTGAAACTCATATTAAACTTACTTGATTGAGTTTAGGGAACGATAGGTGAAATTCAAAGAAACTGATAATATGGATGTTTTTTTCATATTGTGCTTATAGGGTTTTTCTATGGCTATTATTGGCGCAACAATTGTGCGATGTCCTGATGTAATCGTATTAAGTTGCAGGAAATATAAACCAATGCAAGAATATATATTGATATGAATATAGAAAATGACGAAAAAACTATTACTGCGCTTATCAAAAATTATCCATGGATAATATTACACACTCCTGGTGATGGATTCGCCACTGATTTTGGACATTGTATTCAAAAAAGTCCTTTACTCATTGCTAAACCATCAACATTAGATGAATTACATCTTACCATTAAATTTTCCCAAGAATATGAAATACCCTTGGCTATAAGAGGCTCAGCACATACGACAGGAGGACAAACTTTAACTGAGAATGGCTTAGTCATTGATATGACTTCGTTTAATAAAATAGGTGAAATTCAACATGAAAGTTTGTCTCAGGAAACATCTATTTGCATCAACTCTGGTGCAGCATGGATAGATGTTTTTAAAAAAACGCTTCATAGTGGATTTACGCCACCAACTTATGCTGATTGGCTACACTTAACTGCGGGCGGTACCGTTTCAACTGGCGGCATTGGTCAATCCAGCTTTTTACATGGCTCGCAAGCAGATAATGTATTAGCAATGGATATTATGACAATGACAGGTGAGGTGTTGCATTGCTCACCTCAAGAAAATACTGAACTATTTGATGCAGTTCGTGCAGGTCTAGGGCAAATAGCTATAATTACTAATGTCTATATGCGATTACTCCCTGCGCCAAAATCCGTAACTATTTACAAGTTACTCTTTACCGACCTTAATGAATTTATTAGTGCCCAATTACAATTAATCTCACAAAGTACTATTCCAATTCACGCCATTCAATCACACATCGTGTTTAAAGAACAGTCTCAAATTGAAAAACGCATAATGAGAAACCTATCTCATGTCCAGCTTGAGTTAATTGAAAAAACCACTAATAACTGGGTTTATGTACTTGAAGTCACTCATTATGGTAAAGCATCTAATAATATAGATGATTATGTAAAAAACAAGTTAGGTTGCAATGAAGTAATGATAGTAAGGCATGATTGTTCTTTTGCTGAGCACGTTACACGGGTACCTCCAATCTTCCAAGATGGTGCTCAAGTTAAAGAGGCGCACCATCATTGCGGAGTGTTTATACCTGCTGACAAAACTGTAGAGTTTATAGAAGATACTCTCTCAAAATCAAACTTACACAATACTGGCGGCGGCACCATATTGATTATACCATTAAATGCAGATAAATTAAAAACACCTAGTCTAATTATTCCAGCTAGCAAAGGATCAATATTTATGGTTGCTTTTCTACGTATCTTGAACTCCAAATGGTGTAGCTTGTCTGAATTAGCTCAACTTAATGAGTACAGCCATGACAAAGCTATAAAGATGGGAGGCACTATTTACCCAGTTGGAACTTTTAGTAAGTTTACCCGTCATACTTTTTGGGAAAATCACTTTTCTGATCAATATGATCGACGTTGTCAACTTAAAAGACAATATGACCCTAAAAGCCTATTAACCCCTGGCACCAAACTTACTAATTCCTATCGCTCAAAGTTGTAAAAAATTTAGGTTGTGCCGAAAAATTTTAATCAGGGCGAGTTTTTCTTTTCTACACACGCCATTTTAGGTAAAGTTAGGCTGTGAGTACATACCACACGATCTTTTTTACACTCCTCTACTCCTTGCTTGCGGGGGAACGTGCCCATAGGACAGAAGGAGGCCTGTGTGAGCTACTCTGTTGCTGATAAACATTTTTATAACTTTTTGCCTGATTATTCTGGTAGTGATTATCAGTGCCAGAAAAGACACCTTTATTGACTGCAGCAACAGCCCCACCACTATACTGCGCTGAGTTGTTGATGAACTGGCAATTGCTAACTTCTGCTTTCGTTCCACCAAATTGAGAAGCCTGGTCATCAATCCAGATAGCACCGCCTATGCCGGAAGTACTATTATTAGTAAACGTCAGTGAACGTAAAGTTGGATTCGATCCGTAGTTAACCACCATTGCACCACCACGATAGTCTGCCGTGTTGTGCGCTAAGGTGCCATTTTGGTAAACAATGTTTGAACCAAATGATAAATAGAGTGCACCACCCATGCTGGCATGATTATTAATCATATTAACATTGGCAAAATGGCTGGTGACATTATTAAACGCGTAAACCGCTCCACCATAATATGCACGGTTATTGCGAAAAGTTGTATTCTTAACCGTTACCGTCTGATCATTGCCAACCATATATAGACCACCGCCATAACGGTTTTGCCCACTACCATCTGCTTGACCCTGCTCAATGGTAACACCGTTAATTGAGCTATACTTGGCGCCAATTACAACATGGTAACTATGCAACTTATTATGTAATAGTGCGCCAATATTACCACTTAAGATGACTGGATAATTAGCAGGATTTCGCTGATTCAACGCTGTTTCATTACCAGCAAACCCACCATATAGTTGTACACTCTTTTGCAGCGTAAAACTTGAGGAGCGTGGTGTTTGCTGATTAATATCCGGATAATAGGTTCCTTTAGCGATCCAGATTGAACCGCCACCGCGACTGGCTAATTTATTGATAGCCGTTTGCAGATCTGAATAGGCTGTACGCCAACTTGATCCATCTTGCTTTTTAGACGAATTATTGACGTTCACATAAAATATCTGCTTTGGTATGCTGGGCTGCTGAGTACTACTATCAGCCGGGTTACGAAAACTCGGCGGGCGTTTGCCTGGATGTTGACTGTGTTGGTTAATATAGGCTTTTAAAGTGTTAAGCTGTGCCGCTGTCACAGGATACTGCTTCACTGCTGCGGCAATTGCTACCAATGGCTGATAATCAGTCGGGATAGTTTGTGCAATCGGCCATGGCCAATTAGCAACCGTCGATTGATAAAAATCATAATGATTGCCACTCCAAAGGAAAATTGCTGGACCATTAGTACGTGACAGATTATTGGTAATAGTACTGTTAGTCAATACCATCTGATTAGAACTACTGCTCATGCGGGCGT
>JANQHY010000107.1 GCA_028282395.1 Gammaproteobacteria bacterium | reverse complement strand
TCGCCACTCGTTATGCAAAAAATGCCAATTCGTTCCTTGCGGCAGTACAATTTAGGGCCATGATGATGTGGTGTATAATTTGACGACACCCTCTAGAATTTAATCTATTTGATCGAACCAATAGCCGTTTGAAACTTAATAGCAAAGGTAGGCAGTTTTACTCTATGATTAAACCGATTTTATCGCAAATTGATAAAATGAATCGTTTAGAAATTCCAAACTTAAAGAACAAAAAACCAAGCCTTAAATTAGGCTTATCTCATATTTTTGAAAAAAGTTTATTTTATAGAATTAACCAGTTTGTCCATGAGGACCCTTTATTCAGTTATGATCTCGTTGTCGTTAGTAAAAGCGAAATTATCCAAAAATTAATAAGTTATGAAATAGATGTTGCCGTAGTAGTGCTAACGCAGGACGAAGTAATACTTCTAAACAAGCAAGGATTTACCGTTAATAGTTATTATGATATTACATTTGATGCTTATGCTTGCAAAAGCTCAAGTAGCAAAAAAGAGCTCTCTCACACAATTAAAGAATTAAAGTTAATTTTACAGACATGTCAGGAAGCAATCTTCCATAGAGAAGATGCAATTTACTTTTCATCGTATGTAACTATTTTCAATGCTATCAAACAAGGTATCGGTTATGGCTTTTTGCCAACGGTTTTATTAACAAAGGAAGAGAAAGAGGGTTTAATCAATATAAATCATGAGGTGGATTACTCTTTACCAAAAGTTAATAGCTATTACGTTTACGCCTGTGGCGCACCAAAAAACAAAATAATTCATCACCTTTTTAATTATAAAGCATGCGATAACAGGTAGTATTAATTTTCCAAACCCTCAAACAGCTTAATCATTTTATGTGGCCAGTAAAACACCAAGCATGTTTAACCAACCAGGCTCACGCCCAAAAACGGCGCGTTATTCACAATCGACCTATTTACAGCGCTCTAACCAGCTCAGCAAAATGCTTAATACACTGTTGGCTCGCACATGCCGCCGCCGGCGTAACATAATCAGTTATGAAACCGTGAATCATACCATCGGCACACTCAAACGTTGTGGTTACTCCTGCCGCTTCGAGCTTTTGTGCGTAGGCAACATCTTCACTATACAAAACATCACATTCTGCAGCCACCACATAGGCCGGTGGCAAGTGGCTTAAGTCATCTATTTGTAAGGGCATAGCTTGAAAATTTGCCTGTTTTCCTTTGGCAAATACATGGTTTAAAAACCAGTGTACACGCTCCAATGTCAACCAATAGCCTTCAGCGTAATCGACATAAGACTGGCGTGTTACATCATCATCCACCCAAGGATAAACCAGCCATTGGAAGTCAATCTGCGGGCCATGATGATCACGCGCTAACACTGCCATCATTGCAGCCGCATGTCCTCCGGCACTATCACCTCCTACAACCAATTGTTTAACGTGTTCAAGACTCAACTGCTGCTTATGGGAAGCAACCCAACATAAAGCTTCATAGCAATCATCAACAAACGTAGGAAATGCATGTTCAGGCGCTAAAGATAATCAACCGAAATCACATTAAAACCTGTGAGTTTGGTGAGCAAACGACAAAACCGATCATACTGCTCAACTGAACCCAGCACATAACCACCACCATGATAGTACACCAACATTACATCAGAGCGCTGTTCTGGTATATAACGCCGTAACAACAGATGAGAACGATCGGTGTAATAGTCTTGAGAATAAATCGCAATAATATCCTCTGGCGGCGGGAGTGATGCAGCCATAGACAGACTCAGTCCCCGTGCCTGAGATGGTGTTAATGTCGTGATATCCGGTAAATTTAGCGCCTCTAACGCCGTTAGCTTTGCCTTAACGTCTGGGTGTAATGGCATAAGTGCTTCCGTTAACTGTTAAGAGATAAGCCTAACAGAAGTCAGTAATGAGTGCAGCGTTACACTCGCATTATAGATCCCTCGACTACGCTCGGGATAACAAGAAAAGGGGTACATTTTTAATTTGATGTATTGATTATCATGGATTAGGGCCGCCATCCCCAGCAGCGCCTTCTGGGACTTTTTCCATTTCTTTCGAACAATCATCAAGAAACTTAAGTGCATCTTCCTTACCAGTACGCTCTAGCTCATTTTTAGCCATAGATTTCACCAAAGGGCTATATAAACTAAGCAAGCTAATAAGTTCTTCTTTTTTCCCATCCACCGCAGCATTGCAGATATTGGCCCTTCCAATCATTAAATAGCAACCATAAGCCATAACAAACACTATTTAGAAAACTATAGAGATATGCTAACAGAAATATGATCCAACATCACAATACTTTTCAAATAAAACTCCAACGATTTTCACAGGTGAAATTTAATATATAAATATAGCTTTAGCAGATGGGCACCCCATTCTCACCTCACCAATAATCACCTTCGTTGATTATTGAACCCCCTCAAGGAGAGTGACCCATACAGCCTTTTCGCCAAACAAAAAAAAGCACCGCCCGCAGGCAGTGCTTTTTATCTGAATAATCTTTTTACGCAGTATTTTTGCGCAAGACAAGGCGCAAGTATTTTTCTGACGTTGGAGACAGTACGATTTACCTAGGGCTTCTTCGCCCATAAAGCACTGAGATTTGAGGATCTTGCACTGGCTTGATAAGGGAGTGTACTTGAGCACAGACTGGATTGATTTAAGCAAAAAAAAAGCACCACCTGTTGGCAGTGCTTTTTACAAAGAGATTTCGTCTGAGACAAGGCAGCAGCTTTAACGAATCCCTGGGAGTGTATACTCAATACATGACCAGGGTGAGTTAAAGCAATAACGCCGCATCAGGCGAAATATCACAGTAAAAAGTTGGCGGTGACCTACTTTCACAAGGGCGCACCCTCACTATCATCGGCGCTAAGCAGTTTCACTTCTGAGTTCGGAATGGAGTCAGGTGGGGCATGCTTGCTATGGCCGCCAAACAATTCTTTTAGATGGCCGCTTCCATTGCTTTGCTAGCTCTGCGTTGCAGCTTCGTTGACCTGTCCTCATTACCCTCACGGTAACTCCGGTAGCTCAACCTCGCCGCGCCTTGATCTAGCTGCGCACTGAAACCGACAAAGCTTAACGTCGAATCAATGTAAATCTCTCTACATCTCTAACTCAACATCAAACTTCCTATTCTTTAAAGTCTCATCACATTTTGCGTGACTTACTCTCAAACAATTAAATAAACATCCGCCTTTCGTATCATCATAGCTAAGACTCTCGGCTCATTAGTACTAGTCAGCTCAACGCCTCACAACGCTTACACATCTAGCCTATCAACGTCGTCGTCTTCAACGTGCCTTACAGAATAAATTCTAGGGAAATCTCATCTCAAGACAGGCTTCCCGCTTAGATGCCTTCAGCGGTTATCCCTTCCGTACGTAGCTACCCGGCAATGCATTTGGCAACACAACCGGTACACCAGCGGTACGTCCACTCCGGTCCTCTCGTACTAGGAGCAGACTCTTTCAAATTTCCTTCGCCCACGGTAGATAGGGACCGAACTGTCTCACGACGTTCTGAACCCAGCTCGCGTACCACTTTAAATGGCGAACAGCCATACCCTTGGGACC
>JANQHY010000093.1 GCA_028282395.1 Gammaproteobacteria bacterium | reverse complement strand
GGAGACAGCTAAACAGGTGGCGCAGCAGCGTTATCACTTAACGATAACTATCGTACCGTTTACGAGTTACTCGTTGCCGAATCAAGCATTGGCTGATGGTGATATTGATGCCAATATGTTCCAGCATAAGCCGTTCCTTGATGCCGATGTTAAAGCGCACGGTTACAAGTTAGCAATTGTTGGTAGAACCTTTGTCTATCCGGTAGCGATCTACTCTGATAAATTGAAAAAGCTTGATCAGTTACCCGATCATGGTATTGTTGCTATTCCCAATGATGCTAGTAATGAAGCGCGCGCACTATTGCTGCTGCAGAAAGCAGGATTAATTAAATTACGTCCTGGTAGTGGTATTGGCGCGGTGCCAAAGGATATTATTAGTAATCCAAAATATCTAAAATTTAAGGAGTTGACAGCATCAACCTTAACACGGGCACTGCCTGATGTATCGATAGCGGTAATTAATACCACTTATGCTTCATCAGCAGGATTGTCACCAACAAAGAACGGTCTGTTTGTTGAAGGTGCGGATTCTCCCTATGCGAATATTGTTGTGGTGCGTGCAGATGAGAAAAATAAGCCACAGTTTAAACAGTTGGTCGAAGCGCTGCATTCACCGCAAGTGTTGGCAAAAGCGCACGAGCTGTTTAAGGATGGCGCTGTACCGGCGTGGAAAGTAACCAATAAGCAAGCGTCATAGCTTCTTTTTCTTTCCTTGGTCATTGCGAGCGTAGCGAAGCAATCCAGTTCTGCAGTTACTATCAATACTGTTGCTGGATTGCTTCGTCGCTACGTTCCTCGCGACGACCAGGTATGGCATTTCTAACAATGCCTGCAGGTGGGAGAGGATCTTTGCTTAAGAATGCCATTAATGAAATTGATTCTGGCCCTCTACATTCCGTTTACTAGTTTGCTGGCATTTTCTAGCGTTAATGGCGGATAAAAATAGAACCCTTGAATAATGTGACATCCCAGTTCGCGTAATATATTCACTTGTGCTTCCGTTTCAGCACCTTCAGCAACGACCGCGGCACCGATATCTTGCGCTAGAGAGAGAATGACTTTAATAATCGCTTTTGCAGCATTACTGTCATCACTATCCAACTTATGCACAAAAACTTTATCAATTTTAATGGTATTAAATTTGTAAGTCATGAGGCGATGGATAGAAGAGTATTTAACACCGAAGTCATCAATAGCTAGATGAATGCCTTGTTTGCTGAGCAGTGTCATACTATGTTTTACTTCCTGTTCAAATTTATCATTACTATCAATGAAACTTGACTCAGTTATCTCCAGTTCAAGTTGTATCTTTTGATTGTCTTTGTGTTTTTTTAGGTTATGAGAAACCTCTTGTAGATGAGCTGCCAGGTCTTCCACTGCCGGGGATAAGTTAATTGACATTTTTAACGGTGAACAATTAGTAAAGTAGCGCAAATTCTCTAATAAGGATTTTACAACATAGTTATTGGCCTCTTCCGTTCTGCCACTCTTTTCAATAATGGGAATAAAAGTTTCAGGTGAAATTTCGCCCTCTTCTGGATGATGCCAACGTAGTAATAATTCAAATCCCTGAATTTTGTTGCAAGTAATATCTACTTGTGGCTGGTATAAGCAGTAGAGCTCTTTTTCATTGAAGGCTTTATCGAGGTGATGTTCGAGAGAGGTGAACTCGGTAAACTGTTTTTCTAGTTCGTCACTATAGAAACGCCATTTTTTTTGGTAATCTTTTATTTCGGCTGCAGCAAACTCGGCATGGCGCATTAATTCTTCAGGTGTTTCGCCAGCGATGGGGTAACTGGCAATGCCAATATTTGCTTCACAGGCGATTTTCTTGTCGCCAATTTTATAAGGTTTATTGGTATTGTTTAGAATGCGTTTAGCAACAGCAGCGGCTGAGCTATATTTGTCAATGTTTTGTAGAACAGCAACGAATTGATCATCGCTAACTCTTGCAAGACAGTGCGGTTTTTTTAGTACTGAGGCGACTCTTTTAGCAAATATTGCCAGTAATTGATCGCCACTCTGATGACTGTAGAGCATGTTAATTTTTTTTAAGTTATTTACGTTCATCATAACCAGGCAGAATATTTTCTTATTCACTTTATGGTCAGTAATAACTTCCTTTAACATTTTGTCAAAGTAGTTTTTACTATAGGTGCCGGTTAGTTGATCTCTTTGTGCTGTCTTCGCAGTACTTTTTTGCTGTTTAGATTTGCTAGCTGTCACACTCTCATTCTGTGAGAGTGTTAACTTTTTAATATTTGCCACACTACTATCCTTGACTATATGAAAATAGGCACGGCGCCTTTTGATCTAACCAATTCTCCGGCCATTCTACTGCGGGTGGAGGCTCCATTGCCACCAGCAAAGATTGTAATTCATCCGGACGGTCGGTAATAATGCCGTCTACTCCCCATTTAATAAGTTTTTTAATCTGTTTCTGATTAAAGTCGCTACCCGCTTCTCTTTCCGGCATTCCCCATACAGCGACTTTTAAGCCGAGCGTATGGGCTTGATCGAGCTTAGCCTGCGTTAAGTCCATCTCGAATGGTTCCCAGCAGTCGCCGCCTAGTGCTCTGACCATGGTTGGAAAGGAGTTATCATAATCACTAAGTCGATAGCCAGCGGTCCAGCGTGAATCTTGTGACTCAGGCTGTAGTGTTAAAAAAGCTGTTTTAATGGCTGGGTTGAGCGTTTTTAATGCCAGTAGACAACGGAAATCAAACGATTGAACTTCAGTGCGGTCAACAATTCTCTCTTCTAGTAATAGCTGGTTCAGTGCTTTGGCGTAGGCTTGTGGTGATGCACTCAATTGTGGGCGTGTTGGGTCACTTTTAATTTCAATTTGAAAGCCAACGCGATTCCCTGCCAACGCTTTTACTTCCTCGACTACCTGTTTGAGTGTTGGAATATGCGCTTCAGCAAGTGACTGTTGCTGGGGGAAGTAGCTGGCATAGTGGCTACCAGGTTTGATTGCGCCAACATTATACAGTTGGAGCTGTTGATAAGTCAGTTGATAAATAGGAGTTGCTTGTTTAATCCACTGGCCGTGGCGATCACGGGTGATATTACGGTTAAGTGAGAAGTCGTGGTTTACTACTAATACACCATCACGCGTCATATTGATGTCCATGTCAACATAAGTGATGTTGCCGTGATTCACCGCAGCACGGTAGGCTGGCAGGGTGCTTTCTGGTAGTAGGCCACGGCCGCCGCGATGAGCATAAATCTCAATATACTGTGCAGGGGTGGGTTTGCCATTGTATTCAATGGCGGTGGGTAGCATAGCTGTTGAGGTATTCAGTAGCGTTGCTAGCATGATTGTTAAACTGTTCATCCATCCATTCCTGTTAGCTATTATAGCCGGTTTGCAGTAACCGGCAAGAGGTTGTGGAGGTTAGATCCGTATGATTAACGTCTTGGCAGCGTGCCCATGCGGTTACAGAGGATTGCATTACATGGCCACGCTGCTCTCTTTTTATCCGGTGATAAATTGGTTAGTAGCCAGGCGTAAATGAATTGGTCTCACAAAAGCCAATACAGCCCGGATCTGTGCAGGCGTATCCACCACCGTTTTTTAAAGATAAAGTAAAGCTCGTTGATCCACTGTGATAAGAACATAATGGGACGTGTAGATAATGATCATTAATAGAGTATTCATCATTTTGGTCGGTATAAGTTGGCCAATCGAAGTCTGATGCGAGTGTTAACTTACCACTTTGCCCTACAGATAGATACCAGGTTCCGCCACTCCCTTGAATAGTATCACCAGATTTGTAAGTTCCCGCTTTTAGGTTTGGGCAAGATATTGTTGATAATGGCGTTGCTAATGCAGCGCTTACAGTCATGGCTGAAATCAATGTTGCCGCAGCTAATTGTTTAATTATATTCAC
>JANQHY010000085.1 GCA_028282395.1 Gammaproteobacteria bacterium | reverse complement strand
CTTAAAACGCCTGCTGATTTTATTTATTTATTGAGTAGAGCACTAATAGTTGGTTTAGCAATGATGTTGCCGCTACTGCTATGGTTATTACTAAAGCCTAATAGTTTTATTGCACTATTTTTTCATGCATCAACCACAGCAGCAATTAAACAGCTAGCGCAGCAATTCCTCTATATTGTTATTATGGCATTACTTCTTGACTTGATTAAATTCTCACTTGCTGGGTTGTTGCGTGGTATTGGTGATACGCGCTTATCAATGTTCTGTTCGGTATTCGGATTTTGGCTAGTTGCTATTCCGATGGCGGCCGTCCTCGGCTATGGTTTGCATATGGGGCCAATTGGCGTACGTCTTGGTATGCTGGCAGGGCTGATTCTTAGTACGTTTCTGTTAGCAGGACTGTTTCTCCGTAAAATTAAACGTAACTTTATGTTAGCTGGGAGTAAATAGCTTTCTTTAAATTCTTCATTTGAAAATTCCTCTTTAGAGGAGGTAAAAAATGGATAATGGGCAATAAGGGGTAAGGCCGCTCACACCCCAAAGATCATCGATGAGACCGCCTTGTTTTTCTTCTTCGTCTTGATGTATAATTCTACCACATTGGGCAACACGGTCGATGCTAGACTTCTACTGTTTTATCAGATGAGTAGACCTTTCCGGATAGCCTTTAAAGACATCGATAATGACTATTGATAAGGATTAACTATGCGCCAGCCGTTACAAATGAAGTATCGTCATAACACAACGCTACTGATCTATTTTCTCGGAGCGTTGGGAACAGTAGTTGAATGGTATGATTTTGCCATTTATGGTCACTTGGCCCCAGTCTTTGCCCAACTTTTTTTTGTGAAACAGAAGCATTGGTTGGCATTAATATTAACGTACTCCATTTTTTTTGCCAGTTATCTGTCTAGACCAATCGGCTCTATCCTATATGGCTATATTGGAGACAATCTGGGGCGTAAAGCGGCTTTGGTGCTGTCAATTTTTATGATGAATGTCACGATGTTAATTATGGCATTCTTGCCAACTTATAAAACGATTGGCTCCATGGCGCCTCTCTTGCTATTAATATTTCGTATTGTACAAGGAATATCTGCGGGAGGAGAAACAACAGGATCGTTTGTTTATGTACTGGAATCAGTGACGCATAAACGTTATGGCTTGTATGGTAGTGCTACTTGGTCAATGACAATTGTTGGGACCTTATTGGGGTCCGCCATTGTCGCACTATTAACTAGCCTGCTGTCGCAATCACAACTGCTAGATTGGGGTTGGCGGTTGGCCTATGTCATTGGTATTGGTTTTGGTTTGGTAGTGTTTATTCTTAGAGCATTTATGCCGGAATCAATAGAATTTTCTCAGGCTAAAAAAGCTGGGGTAATAAATGAAGGTAGTGATGGTGAAAATTCTCCTGTCAGGGAGGTTTTCCTCTACCATAAGTCTGCTGTGTTAATGGTGGCTTGTTTGGCAGCGATGCCAGCAGCAGGTGTGGTTTTTATCTTTTACTATTTCCCACAATCGATAAATCAGTATCATCATGTTGCGTTATCTAAAGGATTGGATTTGAATACATTGATGTTGCTGATTATGATCTTTTCTATGATACTTTTTGGTTATCTTTCAGACTTCATTGGTAGAATGCGTATGATTCCATTCGGTGCTATCTGTTTCTTACTTTTTAGTTATCCAATTATGTTGATGACGAAACAGAATGGCTGGCTCCTATTAATAGCCGCTCAGTTTTTCTTAACAATGATGTTGGCAATGTATGAGGGACCGTTCCCCGGACTGATTGTCACTCTGGCATCGGTTAAGGTCAGATACACTGTTATTGCTTTAGGGTTCAATATTGGTTTTGCCCTGTTTGGTGGTGCTGCGCCACTAATGGGCGCATTGCTAGTTCATCATATGCATAATCGAGCTGCATCGGCGTTTTATTTAATGTCAGCGGCAGTTTTATCATTAGTGGCAATTCTGATTCTATTAAAGAATAAAAAAAGGTTAATCATCTCTGATAACAAGTAAGAATGCATTGAAATATTTACAGCCGGAGAAAGTTATGACCGTAGCAGAACAATTAAAACAAGAAGGCATCGAGCAACGTAATAAAGATATTGCTCGCAATGCTCTGAAAGAAGGTGCCGATACACAGTTTGTGGCTAAAATCACCGGGTTGTCCGTAGAAGAAGTCCAAGCTTTGAAAGCCCAAAACGATACTCAGTAGAATACCTTTCTCTAAATATCCTTACACCCATTAAGCCCCGCACCCGAATTTAGACATTACTCGTGATAATCATTTTTATCACGGATTGATTGGCGTACTAGCGTAGATATGTATCTATTAGGGGTATCGACCCCATTTGTGTCAAAATTTACGGTTTGAGGGTGAAATTTCCTCTAAAACCGTAAATTCTCACACATATAGCACAACAATTTGACACAGATTGGGAAACATTATCTAATGAAGCTGAAAAGTATTTTGAAGAGGGAGAAATCATGACTGCTGCTGAACAACTTCAACAACAGGCAATAGAAAAAAATAGCCAAGAAATTGCAATAACTTTATTAGATGAAGGTGTGCCCGCTAACACGATCAAAAAAGCTACGGGACTATCCGTTAAAGATATTAAAGCGCTTAAAAAAACCAAGAAGTCAGGAAGTGACCAATAAATAGACTTGTCTATCTAACCTTATCTATCGCCGATTACCAGAGTTATTAACAGGGTTATTCCCAAAATTTGTGCAAAAACAAAATGTTCATTTTATAGTCATTTTAGAATACTTGAAAGGGGTAATAACTTTGCCTACTTTAACTCAAAATGGCAAAATACCATTAAGTTTACACGAAACTTAGCGGGATTTGCCATGCTAAATGATATCGCCCAACCACTGAAAACGGCAAAGTTAGCCAAACCAAAAACGAATACGCCACCAAAACGACAATCAAACGATAGCATGAGAACACGCGAATACCTCACGTCAACCGAAATAACCCATCTCATCAACAGTATGCAACGTGACCGATTCCAGCAACGCAATCAAACCCTCCTCTTGCTCATGTTTCGCCATGCGCTGCGAGTGAGTGAAGCCGTTACGCTAAAATGGGAACAAGTCGATTTTGTCCATAGCCGGGTACATGTCAAACGGATCAAGAACGGGTTGCCTTCCATCCATCCACTGAGTGGCCAGGAACTGCGCGCGCTTCGCCAACTACAACGTGATAATAATAGTAGTCACTCTAACAACCGATCATATGTCTTCATTAGCCAGCGTGGAACACCACTAACAGCCCGTTCAGTACGCCATATTGTAGCTCAAGCAGGCCGAGCAGCGGGATTTGAGATGCCCATTCACGCCCACATGTTAAGACATTCTACCGGCTTCTACCTTGCCAATAAAGGTCATGATACAAGAGCCATTCAGCAGTATATGGGGCATAAAAATATCCAAAACACGGTGCGCTACACGGAATTATCCCCAGATCGGTTTAAAGACTTTTGGGATGATTGAAGATGTCTTACAGAAGATGCGTATGCCCTTGTCTATAATGCTGCCTATTAACGAACAGAGAAATCAATATAATGAAAAAGAAAATATTCAGTAAAATAGCAACACTACTTTTAGTATTTCCTATTACAATCAGCTATGCAAAACCAAATACAGTCTCTTGTAGTGACTTGACAGGTGTATGGCAAGGCAATGTCCAGGATTTAACCTATTCTAAAAAGGAAAGGTACCCTGTCACCATTGCTCTTTTTCAAAAGAATGGGAAAGTAATCGGAAGAATAATAAAGATGCAGACTATTGGTGTTTTAGAAGGGGTATCTGGTCAAATTTGGGCTACCTGTAAGAATGGAACAATTGAAAATTTTAGACTCCCTCTGCAGAAAATAGACTTAAACAACATGCCTAAGGATAGTAATACTATTCAAGCCCCACCAGGCCATAACGGTGCTATTTTCGATAAATCTCACCTTTTATTATATATAAGAAATTGCAATGCAATGGGCTTGAGTGAGCGTGCTAGAGCACTACTGATGAAAGTTAGTAACACATATCCATATAAAGTACCAACTAAAAAAAGTAGTTATATTTTTCCTGATTATAGCGTTAATTTTAAAGCAGATCCTGATGGGTGTAACAATAGGATATAATTTATTAAAGGAGATAAGAAGATGCTAGAGAAAAAGAAGGAGAGAAAAAACACTGGAGAGGTCTCTAAAAAAAGAAAGTCTATCAACACCTGTACCCGTTCCTGCCTTATGTACGGAGAGCCTTACGGACATAATAGCTGACTTTAATCACTATGCTGCGCCAATTAATG
Source organism: Gammaproteobacteria bacterium (assembly GCA_028282395.1). The sequence continues at coordinate 2,742 of JANQHY010000085.1, read as the reverse complement.
CTAGCTTAATGTATAAGAATGACGGAATAATGGGGGTTATTCCTAAAGTAACAGAAGGAATTACTTACGCTGACCCGCAATTTGGCAACTATGTAAAGCAATTATGTAACCAAAGTCCTTTTATTTTAGGATCATATCTAACAGGGGTATACCATATGCTTGTTGCTGAAGACAATGGTATACAGCAAGCTATTTGGGCAATGAATGTCACAAGAAATGCTGTAGTATCAGCCTGTAATCCACAAAAAAATGAACAACCATTTATTGTGAGATTATTTGTTGATGTAGAAGATAGACAAGGATCTAATGCGCCAGCCTCCAAATATTATCAACCGACTGTCGACTTTTTGAATTATGTGTATGAATATGGTTCTACTAAATACAGGTATGTACTTTTTCATAGAGGTGTTTACACTTACAAATCTTGGTTTGATTCTGTTTGTGATAAGAAATGTTGTGAAAAGGAGAAATCTGATATAATCACAGGATCATACCTTTGGCTATCACGCCCTAATGTAGAAAACCCTGAACTTCCTTACTGTTGGAGAGACTGGTTGATTTGGCAATATAAGGTTGATGTAAAAGTAGATGGTGTTAAAGGTGCTGTCGACCTAAGTTGTGGACAGGCCGTTCCAGTATTATATAGTAATACAAAATAATAACCCTGATATAATAGAAATTGATGCCCCTATTGCATTAATAGGGCTGTTAATCCTATTGGTTTGGTTTTTCAGACTTGAGGGATTTGAGATTTTTTGCATATCCTTAATACCATTATCAGTATATATATTATCTAGTGACAAACTATTGTTATGAAATTTGTTACTGATATTATAACGAGAGTTAGTGTAGCAGCTAAGATCAAATTGTGCGGACTCTCCTACTAAAGATACTTTTTCTGCATACTGCCATGTCTGGAACTCATAAAAGCAGTAGGGTAATGCTTTGGGCTCTTTTACTCCAAACTCTGCTAACCAAAGATTAGTCATATGAATAGGCATAGATTCAGGTTTTTTACAACACGCTTCATCACATACTTGATTAAAAAATTTTGTACGTGTGTAAAGACCAGGAGAAAAGTAGATAGTGTTTTGATAGTTTATATGTGCATCCATATATTTTATAAAATCTATCATTGGCGCATAGTATGTTTTAGCGGGCACTTGATATTGTGGAGTATCCTCAATATCAAGATAAAATTGCACAAAGTATGCATTAGACTCGGAAGCGCCACATTCTGATATAAGCGTATTAGCAATAAGTGACATTGAAAACTCCGCTTGCTGCGCGCCATTTTCTTCTGGATTAAGGAAGTGGTAAGCGCCCCACAATATTGCACTATCAGCCGCATTACTATAACAGAGTTGGCTAATATAGGTTTTGAAATATTGGTCGGCGCCCATGCCTTGGCTTGCTTTGATAATAACATCTCCTATTCCATTGTCTTGATATAACGCCTTCATATTCACAGGGTATTGGAAATGAGAAAAATCAACTATTATTCGTGGTTCTATGCCACAGCCAATTGGTGAAGGAGGAGGAGAAGGAACAGAATACTTTCCTTTTTTACTGCTATTTGGGGATTCTTCCTGTAGAAGTGACGAATCATACTTAGATATAGAGGTTGAATGATTAGAGTCTTTCTTTAACATATGGCTTCTCCTTAAATTATTGATATTTCCAATATTGAGCTATTATCGCAATTGGGTTCCAAAGGCTTGAAGTCTTTACTGTAACTTGGAAAGTCGTATCCCATCTCAGGGAAATTGTAGGGATAATGATTACTAATCTTTTTTAAAATGGCTACCGCTGTATTAGCAGTACCCATTGAATCACAAGATGCTATGTGTAACAAAACGTTATTTTTAGTAAGCAGCACGCTGCTCGGTGCGATTGGCGCCTGTATATTATCACTGTTTTTGGGCATGTTGTTTAAATCAAGTTTTTGTACAGGAAACCGTATGTTATACAATGTCCCTTTTTTACATGATGCCCAGATTTGCCCCGATACCCCAATATCCGCATTTTCACCTATATGGATAATTTTTCCAATCACCTTTCCGTGATTATTATATAAGGCCAATTTGATCGGTGCATTGCTATGGTCATCAATTTGTGGATACAAGCCAATGAGTTCGCCTTGCCAGACCCCTGTGACATCATCACAAGTTGTTGTATAACCTGGCAAGATTTTAAAATACCGATCAAACGTTTCTGCATACACTATGCTACTCATACACAGCAGCATGAATGCTACGATAATTCCACTTGTTCTTTTTTTCATTATATTAATTAAGTTCTCTATTCGTTAATAGGCAGCATTATAGACAGGGCTATACGCATCTTCTGTAAGACATCTTCAACCATCCCAAAAGTCTTTAAACCGATCTGGAGATAATTCGGTATAGCGAACCGTATTTTGGATATTTTTATGCCCCATATACTGTTGAATTGCCCTTGTATCATGCCCTTTATTGGCAAGGTAGAAGCCGGTAGAATGCCGCAACATGTGGGGATGAATCGCCATATCCAGTGCGGCGACTTGCCCTGCTCTGGCAATAATGTGATGGACTGTGCGCATCGTCAAAGGCGTGCCTCGCTCACTAATGAAGACATACGGGGTATTGGGATAGTGGCGTTGTAAGGTTTTCAGTGCCCGTAATTCCACCCCTCGTAATGGATGGGTAGACGGTAGGCCATTTTTTAGTCGGCGAACGTGTAGCAAGGCTTGTTTTAAATCTA
>JANQHY010000084.1 GCA_028282395.1 Gammaproteobacteria bacterium | reverse complement strand
TATTTGAGATAAATGATAATGCACCGGAGATCACACCCGTATCAAAGCCAAATAACAAACCGGCAATCGCCGCAAAAAATACAATAGCCATCAGATATTGGCGTGCACTTAAACACATGCCGGATTCACCAGCCGCACAAGTTGTCATAACACGTAGAAGAATAACTAAAGGTCACGTATTTTAACTCAGGACTGCTTTATCACCAAACTCACCATAGCAGCAACCACACCAAACTACCAATGATGGCCTCTTTGCTAAAACTGCTTGACGCCCTTTTAGCAACTTGCGTATAATGCGCTCCTGCCTTCGGGGCTATAGCTCAGCCGGGAGAGCGCTTGCATGGCATGCAAGAGGTCGGCGGTTCGATCCCGCCTAGCTCCACCAGGTTTCTTGAAGGCACTGGCACTGCGCCAATCTAGGTCCCCATCGTCTAGAGGCCTAGGACACCGCCCTTTCACGGCGGCAACCGGGGTTCGAATCCCCGTGGGGACGCCACTTAATCTGGGCTCATCCCCATTAACGGGGGCAGCTCTATATTGTGTCGGTTTTCATTGTTAATCTGTGGCTTTCAAACTACCTAAATGTTTATTTTAGTGCTCGTCTGGCAATTTTATAGATTTGATTATCATTACGTTTTCCAACTAATACAACGATAATCAAGTCATCTTGCTGCTCATAGCGATAAATAATCCGATACTCACCAACATCAACACGAATATAGTTTTCATATCCTCGTAATTTTTTTGAATCATGAGGTAAAGGGGTATCCTGTAGCGCGAGGATACTATCTTTAATTTGCCGTTTGTGCTTTGGTGGTAAAGAGCTAATAAACTTTTTAGCTTTAGGCTTTAGGTTAAGTGTTGCCATTAATCATCACTTATTAAAAAGTCCATACTTTCCTTAGTGCTCAACGACTTTTCCTTATCAGCACGGATAGCTAATTCACCCCAATATGCATCTTCCAGTTGTACATAACGTTCATAAGAAACTATCACTGACACAGGATGCCCTGAGCGCTCAATAATGACGGGTTCTTTAAGGGATTGATTAATATACTTCCCTGGGTGTTTATTTAGTTCTGTCGCTGTCGCTTTCATAACAATAAATCCATTAAACCACTTATATTAGGTATTATACGTAAAATACTTATTTTATACAAATGATTCCTGGGATGATCTTCGTGGTCATGCGTGATTAGAGATTCATTACATTGGCTGATTTCTATGGTTTAACTCAGTCATATGGAAAGCCGTAAGTTCTGCATTGAATAAGCATCATCTTGTGATGAAAACCCTCGGTTGTTTGCTTGATTCTGGCTTTGTAAAGCAATAACTTATGCAAGCGTTGTTTAAATTGATATATAGCCTCAATAGCAGGCTGATCTTTGAAGTATTGATCGCGTTGTCTGATACCTTACGATTCTTAAGCTCATAGCATTCGTGGAACCAACACTCCAAAGTAGGGTGACCACTAACCCTAACCTTGAAGTGAATAGCAACACATTATTTCAGGTCACATCAATTAGTAAAAGCCTGACAGCGTATAGTGTGTTAACCTAGGTTGTCCAAAAACAATAACGAGGTGTATTCATTCATCCAAATATTCCTGATAATTTAAAATCTCAATTCCGGGCAGATAAGGCTGTGTTACTCCATTATACAGAATTAAACCCTGCTGGTTTTTCGGTTTAAGTTTATGTAGTCCACGCATCATCTTCTCGCGAAAAGTTTCCGACTTTTTGATTTCAATCCATTCTTGAGTTTGTTTTCTATCAATAATCAAATCGACTTCATAACCATCATGTGAACGCAAAAAATAAAGCGTGGATTTAGTATTATTATGGCGCTCTTTTTTTAACACTTCACTCACAATGTAGTTTTCAAACAATGCCCCAGACATAGGACCTTTTTCATATTGCTCTGGTGAGTCAGCACCAGTTAAAAATGCTAATAATCCGGTATCATAAAAATAGATTTTAGGGCTTTTAACAATACGTTTATTGAGGTTTGTTAGAAATGGCGGCAATAGAAATACAATATATGATGCTTCTAAAATGCTAATCCAACGCTGAATGGTTTTAATATCATAACCCAACTCAGTAGCAAGACGAGACGCATTTAAAGTCGTTGCCGCATTAGCAGCCAACAGGTTAAGAAGTTGCTGAAACGCACGCAAATCATCTATACGGCCAAAATCTCGCACGTCTTTTGTTAAATAGGTATCGATATACGCATTAAACCAATCTGAATGATACTTATAGCCTTTGTTCACCAGCTCAGGATAATTACCAAGATAAAGAGACTTAGCGCGTGCATCGGCAGGCAATTCAGAAAACTGAAATGGTAATAGCGACAATGTTCCGACACGTCCTGCCAGCGACTCTGAAACCCCTTTTACCATAGCAAACTGACTGGAACCACTTAGCACAAATTTCCCCACTCTATCACGATCTTCATCAACCGCGATTTTGACATAATCGAATATCTCCGGTACTTTTTGTGCTTCATCAAAAGCCACCCTATCATGATAAATACGCATAAATTTTTCAGGGTCGTCATAAAAGCGTTGACGTAACGTAGCGTTATCGAAAGTAACATATTGATAATCAGGCAGAACGTGTTTAATAAGACTTGATTTTCCCGATTGCCTAGGGCCCAAAATTGCCACAGCGGAAAAAAATTCGAGGTATCCTCTAAATACTGGTTCGATAACGCGCGTTTGATAGCTCATTAAACATGGCCGATTTCACAGCATATGAAAATTATAATGGACTTAAATATTTTTGCAAATTTGGATTTTAACTCCATATTTTCAAAAATATAGGTGTGACCCACCATCCCTTTCTATCCCCCTTAAACACTAACTCACCTGTTATAATCTTTTAGCATTAATTATTGGATCGGCAGTTCGAGTCCGTCTCGAGCCATTTTTTCACTCGCCATTTGCGTAACGAGACCTAGAGGGTGTCGTCAAATTATACACCACATCATCATGGCCCTAAATTGTACTGCCGCAAGGAACGAATTGGCATTTTTTGCATAACGAGTGGCGATC
>JANQHY010000078.1 GCA_028282395.1 Gammaproteobacteria bacterium | reverse complement strand
ACGCCCTACTGCAATCGCAAAGATATTGCGTGTTTTGCCCATTAAGCTTAAGGTGCGTTGGATATGAGAGGGAGATTTGAATTTTATCAGACATTTTTCGGCGTGGTTAATTTAGTAATTGAATCATCTTGCTCAAGCAGTTCATCTAGCGTCAGCCTGGATTGAGCATCAAGTAAATTACCAAGCTTAACTAGCAAGCGGTTTTCTTCACGCAGGACCGCTCTGGAAACTATGACTTGTAGGGTTGAGTACTTCGGTCGGATAATTTTGTTTTGCTCACAAAAGTCCAATAGCCCATCGAATACAAACCTTGGTGTCATATCTCTTTTGGCCAGCCGCTTTGATTGACGCTCAAGACTAACCAGGAAGTTTGGATTGCAACGCTGGTACTGTAAGGTATTCATGATAAATTTTTGTGCTGCGTAGTGCTTATCTTTGGACGCATTAACACTTGGGAACTTTTCCGCCGCGAAATAACGATCGATAATATATTGGACATCCTCTATCACATCATTGAACGTGAAATTATAAAACTTTCTAGTGGCTCTGAAATAAGCAATCTGGATGATATAATTGATTTTGTTAACAATAATAGTTTGTCTAGAAAGATAGACCTGATCCTCAGCAGTTATTTCAAACAAAATATGCCTATCTTTATCTTGAAATTTTGGCAGATTAAATAGCTCAACTATTTCCGCTTCATTTAATATCTGCAAACTATTAGAAATCGTCATCCTGGCGGACATCCTTATCTATTTAAAACTTTCTCACCCAAGGCTTTTAATGACCCATCACCATTAACATATTTATAAAGCGTTGTTGTGGTGATACCTAACCTTTTTGCCACATCATATGATATAGAACTGCGGTCGGACATCGCAGCTACTGCCATCTTAAGCGTCGCTTTATCCATTTTAGCAGGGCGACCACCTTTTCTACCCCTTGCTCGCGCAGCAGCCAATCCAGCATTGGTACGCTCACGAATTAATTCCCGCTCGTATTCAGCTAATGCAGCAAAGATGCCAAACACTAGCCTACCATTAGCAGTGGTGGTATCAATCTCAGCACCTTTGCCTTCTAAAACTTTAAAATTAATCGCATTACAGTTAAGTTCATCAACCATTGCCACCAGGTCTTTCATGTCACGTCCGAGTCTATCCAGTTTCCAAACAACCAAAGTATTGCCAGGTTGCAGGGCTTTAAAGCAAGCCTCTAATCCAGGGCGTAAATCTTTACGACTGGAAGCCAAATCATGATAAACACGATTTTTAGAAACACCAGCCTTTGATAAAGCGTCAATTTGCAGATCAAGCGCTTGCGAACCATTTGATTTTGAAACACGCGCATAGCCAACTAACATATCTATTATTTTTGCCAATTAAGATAAGGCCCATGCTACAAAATCATATAGATTAAAACAATGGGTTTATTGGCTGATTTTTGGTGCTAATCCATTCTTTTTGTGACCACCAATAAAACGGTCGTTTTGTTGGCGAAGATTCATCTCATCATGGTTTTAAAAAGCCTGTCAATGTTTCTATTGAAAATGCTGCAGAACCCTCGCAATATTCACTATTTTTTATGCAGTTATCGATTTTGAATTGTATTAATGGTACTTTGCAGCAGGTTTTCAATACGCCAATGCAAGTATATTCCGATTGACGTAACCTTATATCAATTTAAGTATCAAAGAGAGATCATGCCAAAAACCAGACAGGATGTAGAAAGAGAAATTGAAAACGCCAATAGAGAAGGTCGTGCAATCAATTTGAGAGGCTGGAATCTCGCGAAAGTTGATTTAAGTCACTTGAATTTATCTGGGGCAGACTGCCGTGGGGCTGACTTAAATCATGCTATCCTACAATATGCCAATTTAGAGGGCGCTAAAATTGGGCTTTTGCCAACTTGGGTACCCTCTTTGAGAAGAGGAGCTATTGCAGGGTCGTCTTTATTACTTGCCTGCAAGGCTGTAGGAACTCATTGGGGCGATGCAGTATTGATAGGGCCGTTGGCTGGCGCTTTAGTAGCATCATCAAAAAGTTCATATAGAACAAACCTGCGTGTTACAGATTTAACTCGAGCAAACCTTAAGAGTGCAGATTTAACGGGAGCAGAAATGATAGGTGCAATCTTGCTTGGAACTGACTTAAGTAATGCGACAGTAAGCAAGTTGGATCTAACGGCAGCAATCTTAGTTAACATAAAATTAGAAGGAACAGGTTTATCTTTGGATGATTTACCAGATGCAATTGTGAGCACTGCAAGCATAAATAATCCAGAACAATTAGTAAAAAGTGTTGACTTGTTGGCCACAATGCATCTATTAGAAAAAGGCCGTGCCGACACAGACGCCACTTGCCCCATTAGCCATATGCCAGGGAATGAAATAGAGGATGCTGTATACGTTAGAAAAACCGATGCCCTTGAGTTGAGGATTGCTATGATAAAAGCTCTTTAAGGAGATGGCTCCAATCTGGCCATACCACCAATCCCCTTACAAGACAGGAAATTCAAAAATCAGATCTAAGTAGCTCTTCTAGGCTTGAATCTACCCCTGTATTTAACTATACCAGAGAAACTCCAATTAGAGGAAATGATTCTTCAGTGGATGCTGCTGTGGGTTAATTTATTAGATAATAAATTTTCATGAAAGATCTGCTGAGAAATTTTGTTTTTTCGGGAAATGCGCAACCATTTGATATTCAAGAAATTATTAGATGGGTATTAGCCTAAAAAGAGAGTAATGGATTAGCTGAACCCCTTGCTACATAAGGAGTGTAGGAGGATATACTGACAAATCAGGGCTACCTGGCTAAAATCCCTTAAAGGTAATGTTCTAATTTTTCTCTCCATATTTGACACTTTTGTGCCTTATCTAATCTTGCATTGGCTGGACTAGTG
>JANQHY010000069.1 GCA_028282395.1 Gammaproteobacteria bacterium | reverse complement strand
AGCAGACGGGCATCATTGTAGTGTGTCACTGCCTGGACAATTGCTGCAGCGCGACGGGCAGGGTCGCCTGATTTAAAGATCCCTGAGCCAACAAAGACGGATTCAGCGCCTAACTGGACCATCATTGCTGCATCTGCCGGTGTTGCAACACCCCCAGCAGCGAAATTTGGTACTGGTAGTTTACAATCGGTTGCTACTTGCTTAACTAGCGAGAATGGAACACGCATCTCTTCGCTCTCTTGTTGTAGCGCAGCGTCATCGAGTTTGCTCAAACGAGCAATACTGCCCTTGATGGCGCGCATATGGCGTACTGCTTCAATGATATTACCCGTACCGGCTTCGCCTTTGGTGCGAATGAGTGCAGCACCTTCGTTAATTCGCCTCAGTGCTTCGCCAAGGTTACGGCAGCCGCAGACAAATGGCACGTTAAATGTTTGTTTATCAATATGAAATTGATCATCAGCGGGCGTGAGCACTTCACTTTCGTCAATATAGTCGACACCCAGCGCCTGAAGAATCTGTGCTTCAACAAAGTGGCCAATACGAACTTTCGCCATAACAGGAATGGAGACAGTTTTCATAATTTCTTTAATCATTTTTGGGTCAGACATACGCGCAACGCCGCCCTGGGCGCGAATATCTGCGGGTACCCGCTCAAGTGCCATTACTGCCACAGCACCTGCTTCTTCAGCAATAGCAGCCTGTTTTGCATTTGTGACATCCATAATGACGCCACCTTTTAACATCTCAGCCAGCCCGGTTTTTAGTCTCATTTCTGCCATTTTTGCTCTCCACTGATTAGTTTAAGGCGCCCATTATATGACAAAGTTTGGCAGATGGCCATGGTCGATTGTCAATAAGCAAATTAAGCGCAGTTAGTGGCACTATTTACCATTTTAATTTGACGAATAGGCTATTATTTTCTACACTTACATAATCTCTGTGAAATAGAGTAATGGAGTATTTTCAACATAGACTTATAGAAGGTGGAGATATGAGCAAGGTCATAAAAGGTATTCTCTGGATCATCGTTATTTTAGTATTAATCTCTGTTATTGGTTTATCCATTCTAGTTTCGGTTGTTGATGCAAATAAAGTCAAACCAATTATCAGTAGGGCAGTTAACCGCGAAACAGGCAGACATCTCCATTTTGATGGCGATCTCCATTGGTCACTGTTTCCACTAGGGATTAAAGTTGGTAAGACAACACTATCCAATCCCAGCGACTTCAAACAGCGAGATTTCATTTCAGTTAGTAAGGCCAGCATTCATGTTAATCCATTCACGCTTCTTCTGGGACATTTGAATGTCTCTGATTTAACCATTAATGGTCTACAGGTTCATTTGATGACTACCCAGGCCGGCAAAAACAACTGGACCTTTGCTACTCCCAGCGATAGTGAGCAAAAAGCACAAACTTCAGAAACTGATAGCAGTCAATCGGCTAAAAAAGATGATGGCAAGCCAAAAGTATGGTGGCTCAAGCATGGTAATTTATTTGTTCCAGAGTTACATGTTAATAATGCAACAATTATTTGGGATAATGCACAAACCAATAGCTATATTAAATTATCGAATATGAATATTCATGCACAGAATATTCGTTCGCAACATGCTTTCCCAATTAGTATTAGTGTCGATGTCAATAACCGGCAGCCAGATGTAAATGGCACAATAAGCTTGAAGGGTGATCTTGGCACAGACTTTGTCAAACATGAGTACCGTATCGCTAATGCTGCCCTCAGCGCTAATTTTACCGGTAAAAGCCTTGCGCCGAATGGCCGTGTGAGTATTAATATGCTTGGTGATTTAGCAGTGACACCGGATAGCTTTGCCTTCAATGATGTCAAACTTAATCTTGATGGCACTAGTCAGATTAACGGTTATGCCCGCGTTGCTAACTTTAAAACACCTGATATTGCTTTTGACATTAAAGCCAGCCAGTTTAATGTTGATCCCTATCTAGCAATGATAAATACTCTACAGAGAGAGATGCCACAAACTGCCAATAATGCTGCTAACAAACAGCAGTTCGATCGAAGAAGTGCGCCAAGCGCTAATAGCAATGGCTCAGGCTCAGCAGCACGGCAAGGTGAAGGGTTGGCTGATGTGCTACGAGGCTTAAAACTTCATGGTAACATTGCCATTGATCAGTTAACGATGGCGAAAGCTAACTTCCAACAAGTTCGTATTAAGATGGTTGGCGACAATGGGGTCATCACTATTGATCCGATGCAAGCTAAACTGTATCAAGGTAGTTATAATGGCCACTTTATTATTGATGCACGCGGCCACAAACCGAAACTTAAAGTGAGTGAAACACTTCAGGGTGTTCAGATCCAACCACTGTTGCGTGATATGTATAACTTTACGAAATTGAGCGGTAATGCCAATATTGATGGTACTGTCACGGCAATGGGTCTAACGCAACAAGAGATTTTAAGTTCAGCCAATGGTGACTTTAAATTGGCACTGCGTAACGGTAGCTGGATGGGGACAAATATTGCTTACTTCCCACAAGTGCTGTTGTCAATGATAAAACGCACAACACCACCGCCACCGAGTCAATCAAAACGGACTGACTTTGCTTATCTAACCAGTAGTGGTGTCATTCGTAATGGTGTTGCAACGACCAGAGATATTAAATTGGTCTCTTCAGTGATTCATGTTGATGGTAGTGGTTCGACTAATCTTGCCTCGACATCAGTTGATATGCTGCTTAATGCCACTGCCATGACAAATGGTATGGCTGCTGATGCAAAAGCTGTCTCTCCAACATTGCCGATTAAAGTACACGGTACTTGGAGTGACCTTAAGTTCTCTCCACAATATCAAACGATCCTAGCACAAGTAGCCAAAGGGCTGATCGAAGATCAACTGATTGGCGGTGTTACTGGCGGCACTAAGAAATTAGGCAATGTTGCGACAGGCGCAGGTGGTGTGGTTGGAGATATTGGCGGTGCGGTTGGTCAGCAAATTAGTAAGCTTGGCGGCATGTTTAAAGGAAGTTAATGTCGCAGATAACACCGCAACAGTTTCAAGACAAGGTTCTCAGCTGGTACGATAGCCATGGACGCAAAGATCTGCCATGGCAGCAGCCGCGTACTCCCTACACAGTATGGCTGTCAGAAATCATGTTGCAACAGACACAAGTGGCAACGGTTATTCCCTATTTTGAGCGTTTTATTGAGCGCTTTGCCACCGTTGAGGCATTGGCGGCAGCAGAGTTAGATGAAGTTTTACACTTGTGGTCAGGACTGGGCTATTACTCCCGCGCACGCAACTTGCATCGCGCAGCAAAACAGATCGTTGAATTAGGCCAGTTTCCTGATACGCTTGAACAACTCGTCACGTTGCCGGGAATAGGGCGCTCTACGGCAGGGGCAATTATCAGCCAAGCCTTTAATCGGCGCGCAGCTATTCTTGATGGTAACGTTAAACGTCTGTTAGTACGTTTTTATGCCATTGAAGGGTGGCCAGGTGAACGCAATATAGAGAAGCAATTATGGCAATTGACGGAGACATTGGCGCCTGAGCAGCGCGCTGCCGACTACACACAGGCAGTGATGGATCTTGGCGCAATGATTTGTAGTCGTAGCCAACCTAACTGCTCAGAGTGTCCACTGCAACAGGCATGTTTGAGCTATCGTCATGGGCGTCAAAGTGAACTGCCACATAAAAAACCACGTAAGCAGTTACCGTTGCGCTCAACCGTCATGGTAATTGTCAGAAATAGTCATGGGCAGATTCTACTACAGAGGCGGCCACCGAGTGGTATTTGGGGCGGCTTGTGGAGCTTGCCACAGTATGATGATGGCGACGTGGTTGATTTTTGTCGGCAACAGCTCCATTTGCACGTTAAGCCAGTTAGCGAGTTAACACCCTTTCGCCACACTTTTAGTCACTTTCATCTTGATATCCATCCAGTTATTGTAGAAAGTCAGGAAAATAGTCATTTAGTGGGTGAGGATAGTGAGATGTGCTGGTATGATAGTGACGAATTTGCTCAGTTGGGCTTACCACAACCGGTAAAACGATTACTACATAGTGATGCTCTGCTAGCATAGCATCATAAAAATTGAGGTAAAGACGCTATGTCAACACGAATAATATTTTGTCAAAAACTACAGCAGAATAAAGAGGGATTGGAATTTGCACCATTTCCAGGGGAAATTGGTCAACGTATCTATGAAGAGATCTGTAAAGAGGCATGGCAGCAGTGGCTTGAGCATCAAACAATGCTGATTAATGAGAATCGGTTAAATATGCTTGATAGTGATGCACGTAAATACCTGCGCCAGGAGATGGAGAAGTTCCTCTTTGGCGAAGGGAGTGATAAACCGGCTGGTTATGTTGCTCCTGAAGAGGAGAAGTAGCTATGCCAAGCGTAGCAGTTAATAATACTAAACTATTCTTTGATGTTTATGGATCAAAATTAAAGATATTGCCAACCACAGTTGAAGAGAAACCGACACTGATTGTTTTACATGGTGGCCATGGCTTTGCTGACCACACACTGTATGTTGAATTCTGGTCGCAATTCTCTGATATTGCGCAGGTGATTTTTCTTGATCAGCGTGGCTGTGGTCGTAGTAAAAAAGAGAGTAGTCAGCAATGGAATTTAAATTACTGGGCTGAAGATGTTTATCAGTTTTGCCAGGCTTTGGCTATTGAAAAACCTATTCTTGCTGGCGTTTCAATGGGCGGGCATGTTATGTGTGAATATGTTAGCCGCTATCCGAATCATCCGGGTGGACTAATTTTCTGTAATACTGAGGCCAGGTTTGATTTGGATTTAGTATGCCGTGAGTTTGGCCGTTTGGGTGGCAAGGAGATTGCTGAGTTAGCAAGAAAAAACTTTTCTCAGCCCACTACTGAAATTATTGAAGAGTTCAAAAAAAGGTGCGTGCCGTACTATGCAAATAATGCTTATTCGCAAGAGGAGATTGCACGTTGTCAACAGAATATAGAGGTTTTTCAATACTACTGTAAATATGAGATGAAAACGTTTAATTATTTAGAGCAGATGCATAAGATTCAATGTCCAAGTCTATTCATGATTGGTGCAGATAGCCCTGGACATCCACCTGCAGCAGCTGAAGAGATGATGGCAAAAGTCCGCGCCGATCTGGTAGAGAAACATCTTTTTAATAATGCTGGCGCACCGGTTTATAAAGATTCGCCAGAGGAGTCCTATCAGGTAGCGCAGCAATTTCTACAAAAGTTGATCTCTTGATCGTAGTAATTATGCATGGCGTTCGCTAGAGTCTTTCAAAATAAGATTACCAATATATTTTAATTGGGAGCGAATTTCCACTTTTTTTGCTTCCAGATCATAGTCAGCTTGCAAACCAAGCCAAAATCCTTCAGATGTACCTAGAGCACAAGATAGACGTAAATCTGTATCAGCAGTAATAGCTCTTGAGCTATGTACAATCTCATTGATGCGTCGAGGAGAGACTTGCATGTCACGAGCAAGTCTGTTTTGACTAATACCAAGAGGCTCAAGAAACTCTTTTAATAATATCTCGCCTGGGTGTATATTTTTCAATTTTGCCATAATAAATTCCCCTATTAACTAATGATAGTCAACAATTTCTACCTGATCAGCTATGCCATTTATCCAGATAAAACAGATCCTCCACTGTTGATTAATCCGAATACTATATTGTCCTTTTCGATTTCCCTTAAGCATCTCTAAGCGATTATTAGGAGGGATCCGTAAGTCATTAATTAATTTTGCATTATTTAGCATTCTTAACTTTCTTCTGGCAATTTGTTGAATATCTCGTGGTAACTTCCGAGATACTGTACCTTGCCAAATAAGCTTAGTTTCTTTGCATGTAAAACTCCTAATCATGATTAAAGTATAACATGCCACGTTATATAACGCAATACGTTATACGGTCTTTAATTAGAATTCTCTTTTATTATTGAATAGTAACCTTTAACTTGCTACGCTTAATATTCTATAAGAATTGCAGGGGGTACGTGCAATGACTAAACTGATGTATACAGTATTATTGCTTATCTGCTCTAATACTTTTATGACCTTTGCCTGGTATGCCCATCTAAAGAATTTATCAAATAAACCGCTGATTATTGCGATTCTCGTCAGCTGGTCAATTGCTTTTTTCGAGTATATGTTTCAAGTGCCGGCAAATAGAATCGGCTTTGAACAGGGCAACCTATCGTTAATGCAACTGAAAATACTCCAAGAAGTTATTACGCTATCAGTTTTTGTTCCCTTTGCGGTATTCTATATGGGACAAAAAATTCACTGGAACTTCTTATGGGCAGCACTCTGTATGGTTGGCGCCGTCTATTTTATTTTTAAATAAGAACATATGCTTTTAGCTGTTTTTGCGAAGCGGCCTAATCTCGTCGTCCCACGGCGCTTGTGTATGAGGAAGGCACATGGGTAACACTTGTTACCTCACATGGGTGACAGCATGGTTAAATATTGTACATCAAGCTTTGATGTTATTTAACCCC
>JANQHY010000041.1 GCA_028282395.1 Gammaproteobacteria bacterium | reverse complement strand
ATCGCCACTCGTTATGCAAAAAATGCCAATTCGTTCCTTGCGGCAGTACAATTTAGGGCCATGATGATGTGGTGTATAATTTGACGACACCCTCTAGGGCAACAGATGTTGCCGATAAAGAGTTGTCAAGGCCCCAAACTGATGCCAGATATGACATTCAATGAGTGTGAGCATATTGATGTGCTGCTGATACCTGGAGGCAGGGGAACACGAAAGGAAATTAATAATAAAACGTTGATCGAGGTAATCCGAAGACTTTCCTCCCAGGCAAAGTATGTATTAACAGTATGCACAGGCGCTGCGCTACTGGCCAAGACAGCTCTTTTAGATAATCGACAGGCCACCACCAACAAGTTAAACTTCGCCTGGGTTAAGGCACAACGCTCCGCAGTAAAGTGGATACCTGAAGCACGCTGGGTAGAAGATGGAAAATTTTTCACCTCTTCGGGTGTGTCGGCCGGCATGGACATGAGCCTGGCTTTTATCGCCAACCTCTTAGGGAAGGAAACAAGCCAGGCGTTGGCACATTATGCCGAATACCAATGGCATCAAGATCCAAGTATTGACCCATTCGCAAAACTGTTAGTTGATTAGCCCGCGCAGGTTAAAATAAATTGACATTTTGGTTATAGGTCGTTAAAATCTCATTGGATTCACTGCCTACCTACCGGCAGTTGAACTTACCGAGGCTTCTGCCTGCTGAGCCAGCATAGCAAATCAGCGGCAGCTCATCTTATTCCTATCTTTTGTAAGCATTTTTCACGATTCCATTTTGGAGATTTCTTGATGCGATGAATGCTGCTATCAGCGATATAGCAAGTTATAAATTTGGCTCTGACATCATCTTGCTTGCTTAAATACAACTCAATTACTACCACAAAGTCTTCATAGACAACACTAACCCTTCGGCTGTCCTCATAGCATTTATGCTTTTTATTCCATCCTACATATAGTTCGGCATCACGATTTGCAAGTGTGCTCTTTATCCAATCCATACGTTGGGCTCTAGTGGGAGAGAATTCGTCTTTACCCCCTGCTTGGCGTAGAGAGTTTTCATAAAAGGCATGACCAAATACCTGTTTTTTAAAGTACACTCGAATTCCGTCAAAGGTAATCACCTCGCCTCGGCAATAGTGTTTCTCGTAATGACGTTTATATTCACTGATTTTTTTATAGTGCAATAAGGGCTGTGCCATTTACCAGCCCCCTTGTAAATTTATTTTGAAGACATTAAATTTATGCTCGTATCTTTGAGTGGGTGCGACCTTACGATTCATTCTTTCTTCAAGATGTGAAACTAACTCAGCTTTAGGGCTATCTTTACGGAGGGTATTATTAATCCGGGCGGATGCTATTCCCAGTAGAAGGTCGGATAGTTGAATCAATGTAACTTGTTTGGATGGTAACGCTTGTATATCTTTAATGTCTGCGGAGATATTGGAACATTTCAAGCAGCTCTTTAATGTATGTAAGCGGCCCAAATCTCTATTTGTCTTGATATCACAGAAGATACGATAACTATTAAAGTCTAATATCCAATGATGCAAAACTTGGTAGTAAAATTTGTAAAACCCAAGTTCGTTGTCATCACCATGCCAACATGAGTCAAACTCCCTGTGTCTTACTGCTATACACCTGAAGCGAAGTTGTTCACCATAACTTTCAAACAAATCAACAAGTGATTTATAAAAGGGCAAGCTCCCTTTGCCAATTTTGCTCCATTTAATTTCACCCCAAATATTGTGCCCTTTGCGTAATGACCAAATTTTTTGCTTTATTTCATTGCGTATACCACATGGAAGCCATAGGCTACCAATCATCAAATATTCAGCCCTCGGCTTGGCTGAAGTAAATAGATCTGGATGGTTTTCGTCACAGTAAATTTCAAAATCCATCCGTTAAACTCCTTTTTATTGACTAGAAGTGTGACCCTTAAAGCAGAAGGCCATGTTATCACCTGATCGAATTATACCATGCCAATTTAGAATCAACAGCCAAACAACTTAACAAACGACTCTATTTCGTTTGCGTAAACTTTGCGGGCTAGGCATATCGTTAGGGTATTGTTTATGATGATAGCTTTTACCTGATTTAATACAAACATCAAATTTAGCCACTATCAACGGTTCAGTTCGTAAATACGATATAAACCATTGAGCACCAAATCAGGATCGTGATAGTCAAATACGTTCTCATCAAGAAACAATCGTGAAAAACCACCAGTGCCCACTACTTTGAAGTCTTCAGCCACATGCTGTTGAGAACGCAGGCGCATCAAAACCTCTCGCACCATCCCCACCGCAGAAAAATACAAACCCGACTGGATATTGGATATTGTGGTACGGCCGATAACCGATGGTGGCACGGTGATTTCCACCGAGGGCAAACGTGCCGTAT
>JANQHY010000032.1 GCA_028282395.1 Gammaproteobacteria bacterium | reverse complement strand
ATTTCATTATCAGAATAACCGCAGACAACCACACTGCAGCAAGCGCCACACCATGGAGCAGAATCAGTGCAATTTTGACCAAATTGGATTGTTTGACAGCTATTATCAACATTTGAAATATATCTCACTAAGTTTCGTAGAGGATGAAATTTTTAACTGTGTCTTTTACACTTGCAGGTGTCATAAAAGAAATAAGCATAAGCATTATCTCACATATCACACACCCTCGTCCCGCATTCCACCTCGCCGTTATCCCGCGGACAAGTCGCGAGACGACGGGGGTAAGCGTTGCGGGATAACGTTATTGAAATAACGCGACAATTTGCTTTCTCTACTTTTGCCCAAAATCTATTTTATGATTTATCTGTGGCCACGCCGAGAATATGTAGCGCTCTCTCCATAATTTTACCCGCAGCTGGCGCAGCAACAATCGCACCAAAATGCTGTCCCTGTGGTTTGCGCACCACTACTGCAACAACTAATCGTGGTGAGGTAACAGGGGCGATGGCAACAAACGATGACATGTACTGACTTTTATCATAGCCGCCCCCATGTGCTTTGGCAATATAGGCAGTACCCGTTTTACCAGCAAGAGTGTAATCTGGTAAGCGTGCACGCGTACCAGTACCACCCTTCTGTATTACCGCTTGCAACATCTTCAACATCTCATCCGCTAATGAAGCTTTCATTACCCGATGACATTGTGGCGCTTTATCAGGCTTAACAAAAATCATTGGGCAGGCAATACCATGGTTAGCAATAATTGCATACGCCTGAGATAGCTGCAGTGTTGTTACGGTTAACGCATAACCAAATGATAGCGTTGCTAATTGGATTGAGCGCCATCGCTGATGCGCAGGTGGAACATAGCCAGCAACCTCTCCTGGGAAACCGCTTGCTGTAGGTTTACCAAAACCAACCTCACGAAATAGATTAACCAACTGTTCAGGTGGCAAGGAGAGTGTTAATTTTGCCGCACCGATATTACTTGATTTCTGCAATATCTGAGTAACGTTAATAACACCATTCTTAGTATCATCGTGAATCGTATGTTTACCAATCCGATAACTACCATTACCCGTGTCAACTTCAGAATCTGGGGTATAGCGTCCACTTGCTAAGGCACTGGCAATACTAAAAGTTTTCATTGTTGAACCTGGCTCAAAAGCATCAGTGACAGCACGGTTACGATAACTGCTTATTTTGGCATCTTGGCGATTATTAGGATCGTAGCTAGGTAAGTTAACCATGGCTAATATCTCACCATTACGTGGGTCGAGCACAACTGCCGAGCCAGATTCTGCTTTATATTTATCAACCGCCTGCTGTAAAGTGGTAAACGCTAAATATTCCCATCGCTTATCAAGAGTCAAATGTAGATCATGGCCAGGCTGTGCTGGCTGCTCATGATTTAAAATAGCGACAACATGTCCTTTGCGATCTTTAATCACTCGTTCTTTGCCAGGCGTACCGGTTAACCAAGTATTATAACGCAACTCAAGACCTTCTTGTCCCTTGTTATCAATATTGGTAAATCCAATAACATGTGCAGACATCTCACTTTGGGGATAATAACGCCGATAAGCATCCTGTAAATAGAGGCCATCGACCGCCAGTGCTGCGATTGCTTTACCCTTTTCCAATGGTAAATTACGTTTCAGATAGAGAAATTGGCGTTTTTTATTACTATCAATTAACTTAGTAATCTCTGTTGGTCCCATCTCTAATAAATTAGCCAGTTGTGCTACCTGTTGTGGTTTAGCAGAGAAATCATGCGGATCGACCCAAACATTATAGACTGCCATCGTCACAGCTAATGGTTTTCCTAATCGATCAAGAATCATACCGCGGTGTGCAGGAATACTGACAGTACGTATTACTCGAGCATTACCTTGTTTAAGCAAAAATTGCCGATCAATAACCGTTAGATAAACAATGCGACCAATTAACAATCCTACCAATATAATAAATAGCAGTACCACGATGGCAAAACGGTAACGACGAAACCCTGTATAACTATTTTTATTTTTCATAATATCATCACTAATGAAATGGTCTAACCGACAAAGGGCGAAACTTCCGTTTCGCCCCCCATATCAACACAGACACTATCGTGCCACTGCCTGTTATAGCACTACAGCTGTACGCTGACAATATGGTGCCTAACTGGTGTTGCCATCGCCAGTTTGTGTTTGGCTTCATTAGCAATAGTCATTTCGTTACTTAATTGGCTTTGCTGTTTAAGTAACAGCCCCCAATCATTATGAATTTTAAGCGCCCGTGTTTTCAGCACCTCTTTCTTAATCATCATCTGGCGATGAACATCATTGACATAGACTAATGCCAATGCTGAAAGAAAAACCAATATAACCAAACTGATTATACCACGATATTGACGTAGATTATCTGTTATTAATGCCACCTGTGCTGATGGCATGACTCTATTTGGGTGAATATTAATCATAGTAGTTTCTCCGCTACTCTTAACGTTGCACTGCGCGCACGAGGATTGTTGTTAACCTCCTGTTCACTGGGACGTATCGCCCCATTAATCCGACTGACGCGTGGACAAAAATCAAGTGGAGCGGGTAACCCACGCGGTAAGGGTTCACCCTGCTCCTGTTTAAGGATAAATTGCTTAACCATGCGATCCTCAAGCGAGTGAAAACTCATCACTGCCAAACGACCACCGACCGCTAATACATCTAATGCTTGAACTAATGCAGTCTCCAACTCCTTTAGCTCTTCATTGATGAAAATTCTGATTGCCTGAAAACTGCGAGTTGCTGGATGCTTATGCCGGTCACGTCCCGGCATAGCAGTAGTAATCACATCAGCTAACTGCTTTGTTGTCGTAATGGGCTGTTGTTGACGCTCTGTTACGATCGCTTTGGCAATTCTTCGTGAGTTACGCTCTTCGCCATATTGATATAAAACATCGGCCAACTCACCCTCTGGCACTTCGGCTAACCACTCTGCTGCCGTCATGCCACAGCTACTATCCATTCTCATATCCAGCGGCCCTTCGCGCATAAAACTAAAACCACGTTCAGGTGTATCAAGGTGTGGTGAAGAGATACCTAAATCAAACAGAATCCCATTAACACTGCCAAAAATATCAGCGTCTTTGGCAAGCTCACTTAAACGGGAAAACGGACTATGACAAAGCTTAACACGTGCATCATCACTGTAACACTGTTGACCGTGGGCAATTGCTTCAGGGTCACGATCAATAGCAATTAATTTACCCTGCTCACCAAGACGTTCCAAAATTGCATGACTATGACCACCACGACCATAAGTGGCGTCTATATAGATTCCTCCTGGCTGAACTTCAAGCGCATCAAGCACTTCATTAAACATAACAGGTTGGTGTTCCATGACTGTCATCATCATACCTTATAAAACAATATCGCCTAACGCATCAGGTAGTGAACCATCACTACCTGACTCCTCACTTAGCCAACTATCACGACGAGTTTTCCAACTCTTCTCATCCCATAATTCAAATTTCTGTCCCTGCCCGAGTAACACCATCTGTTTATTGAGAGAAGCATAATCACGCAATGGTGTTGCAACAAGAATACGACCATTGCCATCCATATCGACTTCAACCGCATGGCCGATTAATAGACGCTGTAAGCGCCGGGCGATTTTATTAAGACTGGGTAGTGCAGCAATTTTCGCTTCAATCTCTTCCCATACTGGTTGTGGATAGAGTAAGAGACACGCCTCTTCTGGATCGATAGTGATAATGAGTTTACCTGCGGCAATTCCCATTAAACGTTGACGATAACGAGTCGGTATTGCCATACGGCCTTTGGCATCTAGATTGACTGTATGTATCCCTCGAAACATCAGCGCTTACACCTCATCGTTGCGGCGATGGAAAAAAGGCACCGATGCGAGCCCTGCTCCACATTTTCGCTATCGGTGCCTTTCCCGTTGCTTGCCATCACCTTAATTAACTTAGTCTCCTTGCTCCCTTTATCTCTCAAGTTTCCAGTTAACTTTCAGTGTTCGGGCAGAAAATTTGCCACTTTCCACCACTTTGCTCCACTAAAAAACACTATAGAATAAAAAATCCCACTTTGCAAGCAGAATCAAACCTTTTACCCCCCTTTTTTAAATTGATCTCCATTTGTTGTCGGTCATAAAAAGAAAAATACCCCTAGATATGGTGGTTATTTGGTCAATTATCCCTGCCATAAAGTGTTTATTAATTAAACAACATGCTTTTTTTGCTTTTCTATAAACAGGCAGTTTTAATACTAGAAATTGATGTCTCACTGCACCTTCCAGCCTAATTGCCCCGCGGGACGACGGGGTCTGGGGGCACGAGAGGACGCGGTTAGTGCTCACAAGACGATATAAAAATTAATCTTATGCTTAGTGAAAAAAAATCAATAAAGAAAAAAATAATTATGATTTTTTATCAAATGGATTTGAATCAGTTTTAAAGCGAAGCTTTACTGGGGTGCCGATTAATTTAAGTGCTTTACGAAAACCATTTTCCAAATAGCGGCGGTAACTTAGCGGCAACTTATCAACTTGTTTACCATGAATAACAATAGTAAGTGGATAGTGTCCACCAGGATGCGCATAGCGCAACCGAATACGCCGTCCATGCACCAGTGGTGGTGAGTGTTTTTCCACTAAACGCTCCAGCAGTTGTGTTACTTGTGAAGAGCGCAGCTCCTGACTAGCAGCACGGTAGCAAGAGATAGCAGATTGTAACAATTTATCAATCCCTTTTCCATGTAATGCAGAAATAAAATGAATTTCCGCAAAAGGGACAAAAGTGAGTCGACGATCAAGTGAACGCTCCACTTCGCTGCGCTCATAGGCCGAAGGCAAATCCCATTTATTTACCGCAATAATGAGTGAACGCCCTGCTTTTAAAATTAATGACAGCAATTTAAGATCCTGTTCACTCAGATCATCACTACCATCAACCATCATCACTACAACATGTGCAGCATGGATAGAGCGCAATGTTCTAACAACTGCCCCCTGTTCGATCTCAATTTTAATTTTTGCACGGCGACGTACACCAGCAGTATCAATCAGAGTGAAATTTTCACCCTGATACTCAAATGGAATAGAGATTGCATCGCGCGTGGTACCCGCCATATCATGGGTTATCACGCGCTCTTCACCTAACAGTGAGTTAATCAGCGTTGATTTGCCAACGTTAGGACGACCAATAATCGCAATACCAATGCCACTATTTGGCAGTGGCGCCGAACCGCCATCTGCCGGCAACAGCTCAGCAATCTGATTCATCAATTTTCTGATACCGCGTCGATGCAGGGCTGCAATCGTAGCCAACAGTGAAAAGCCTAACTGATGAAAATCAACTGCAGCCAGATTCTCTTCCATGCCATCACTTTTATTCACAACCAATAATACTGGTTTATCGAGGGTATACAGCTGCTTCGCAACCTGTTGATCTAGTGGATGGAGGCCACTATGGGCGTCAACAACAAATAGTACCAGATCAGATTCCGCCACTGCTAGCCATGCCTGGCTGGTGACGGACTCACACACCTTTGATGGATCAGCAAAGAGCCCACCCGTATCAATGAAGGCAAATTGGCGCCCTTCAATTTCACTATAGCCGTAGAGACGATCACGTGTTACGCCCGGTTCATCCGCTACTAGCGCCTGATTACTAGCAGTAAGGCAGTTAAAAAGTGTCGATTTACCGACATTGGGACGGCCAATAATGGCAACAACCGATAACATGACTGACTCTACTCTCACCTGCTTGATTAATATTGAGGGCAAGTATTACAGAGAAGTGATTGTAAAACAAGAGATGGCGCCCTACAATCTCTAGATTGAGTATGGCGATTGGAGCAAAAATATGAGTCATAACGCAATCTATCCGGGTAGTTTTGATCCGATCACGTATGGTCACATAGATCTGATCGAGCGTGCGAGCAAGCTATTCGAGCACATTATTGTAACCGTCGCACAAAACGGTCGCAAAGAGTGTCTATTTTCAGCAACTGAGCGTCTTGAGATGATTACCAGCGTTACAAAGCAATTCACCAATGTGAGTGTGATGGCTTTTGACGGCCTCCTGGTTGATTTTGCCAAATCACAACAGTGTGAAGTCATTATCAGAGGTATTCGCACCATTTCTGATTTCGATTTTGAATTTCAGCTGGCAGGCATGAATCGCCACTTAACGCCAGAGATTGAAACACTCTTCATGATTACCAATAACCGATATCACGCACTCTCTTCATCCCTGCTTAAAGAGATAGCTGCGCGCGGCAAAACCCTCGAGCAGTTTGTTCCACCTGAAATCGAGCGAGCGCTATTTGATAAATTAACCAATGGCGCTTAATCATGAAAAACCTGATCAAAAATCAGCGTAGTGAGCGTAGTCGATTCATTCGCCGTTTAATCCTTGGCACTATCATTGCCTTACTGCTGATTGTACTGTTACTTATTCGCCTTTTCACCCTACAGGTGATTTCACATAAACGTTATGCAACCTTCTCAGCACAAAACGCTATTAATTTATTACCCATTGCGCCACAACGTGGATTAATTTATGATCGCCATGGCAATCTACTTGCAACCAATCAACCGGTTTACAGTCTGGTGGTTACGCCTAGCCGGGTAAAATCACTTGATCATAGCATTAGCCAGCTACAAACACTGATCCCAATCAGCGCTGATGAACGAAAA
>JANQHY010000314.1 GCA_028282395.1 Gammaproteobacteria bacterium | reverse complement strand
TTTCTCTTCTTTCTGTAGAGAAACGTGGGTATTTAAAGCTACTGTACTGCGGATGGAGTCGTAGCGAACTTCTGTTCACAACTGGGTACCATTGCAATGATTTTCACTAGGTAAAATATCACAGCGCTGAAAGCGGCAATGACAACAAAGTCCCACCCGAAAGTGAGGATTTTGATGCCACCGCCAAAGTTACCAATGTAGCTAATAATGGTTAAACCAACAATATAGGGAATAACCCACCAACCACGTTTAAAGTTAAGCTCCATTTTCTTACCCATCATTTGATAAATTGCCAAAACGGCATAACCAATAATGAAAGCAACCGCAACCTTTTTAATAACTGCCCAACCCGTCCAGTAAATAATAAGATTACAGACAATGAATGAGATAAGACAGAGAACTTCTGTTTTGCGCGGTGAGATAAAATCAATTTTATCTTTCAACATCATTAATGACATCGGACCAACAACATAACCGAATACTAAGCAGGAGACCAAAAATCCGACCATCTTTTGCCAACTAGGGAAGGGGAAAAAGAAAACCAAGCCGATCAAGCTATTCATCGCAATCGCTTTTGCTGGGGTATTATGTTTATTAATATGCGTGAGGAATTTAGGAAAATAGCCATTCTGACTCATCGCATAAGTCATTCTACCCGTTGCCGTTGCTTGTACCATGGCTGTACCAAAAGGTGAAACCACTGCATCAAAGTAGAGTACTTTAACAAACCAAGCGATACCTAATCCCATCATCATGCCAGCAAATGGCCCATTATCACCAGCAAAACTAAGATGCTGCCATCCTGCTTTAAATGGCGCGGTACTTAACGCGCCAATAAAAGCAATCTGAATGATGGTATAGAGTACGATACAGACCAACAACGAGCCAATGATAGCAAAAGGAATCGAACGTGTCGGATTCTTCACTTCTGCGGCTAATTGAATAGCGGGGTTGAAACCGATAAATGAGTAGACCACGCCGGCTGCAGGTAAGGCAGCAAAAATACTGTGGATACCCATCGGTGCAAAACCGTGGTGTGCAGTAAAGTTGCTAAGATGAAATTGACTGGCAAATAGAATAGCAATGGTGATGATTGGAATAGCCAATTTAAAGAAGACAATATAGTTATTGGTCTTGCTAAAAAAACGTAAGCTCATCGCATTAATCGTATACATGATAGCCATCAATATCGCTGCCGCACCGAAGCCATAGGCGGATAGCACTTTCGTGCCATCGACACTCTTCATTAAATGCGGAACATAGTTAGAGGCGTATTGCAATAACGCTAGTACTTCAATCGGTGTTACCGATATCCAGGCAAGCCAGGCAATCCATGAGAAGGTGAAGCCAACAAAGTGACCGTGACTTAGCTGAAAGAAACGTACTGTGCCGCCGACAATTGGCAAGGCACGTGTTAATACCACAAATGTTGCGGCAATGAATAACATTAAGCCGCCAGCAATAACCCATGAAAGTACAGAGGCAGGCCCAGCAACCTTAGCGGCATAAAAGGGACCAAATAACCAGCCTGAGCCAACAATGCCCCCAATCGCTGTTGCTAATAATGCAAATTTACTCATACTTCTTTTAAGTGTCATCTTTTCTTTCCTCCTGAAAACGCTCTTGTTATTAATCAGATAGTTTTCAAAATTGTTAAACTAGGTTTTAAAATATTGAAATAAATGGATTTTTGATTGTATGTATATAAAGCGCTACTGACCGCAGCGCAGCAGGAGTGATAGAAGTGAGGCAACAGAATAGCTCGAAGCAGCTTGTTGCTGCTTGCTATATACGCTCTCTGTTGATGCAATTTTCATTAGCTTTTCTACTATCTATGGATAGAACCAGATTTGATAGTATCAGACTTTTTTCTATTTGGCAAACGAATATTGCTGCTATTGGCGCTTAGAATCTGCGAGTTTCTATTATCAGGCAAGTATGCCGCCGCTACATACAGTGAGACGTTTTGGGCGGCTTGGCAGAAGATCAAGCGCCTTACCAACACTGGCTGCGCTAAAAGCCGTAAGCGTTGCGGCGCCATCTCCAAGTTGGCGAGTCTTATTTATGTATAAAAATTAATGAAGCGATAGCGAGAATTAACATTATCGCAGCAAGACCGAGATAAACTTCACGAATGCCAAACCATAAAACGAAAAAACCACTGGAGAGGGTGCCAAGGGTTAATGCACAGCTTTGTAATGCCGTAGCAATCCCTGAAACACGGCCAATCTGCTTTTTAGGCGTCTCTTTTTTAAGAATGTAGCTGTAATTAACCAGCTGTACACCCGTGCCTAAACCAATAACTATCGCAAAAAGATAGAGGATATAGTGAGGCCAGCTGGCTTGGTAAATGGCAACACCTAAAATACCACTGGCTAATAACAGAAAACCAAGAAAAAAATAGCGGTGATGATTGGCAATATATTTCTTACGACTAATAAAAATACTTGAGGTTACTGCACCTAATCCATCTAGTCCCATAAATAGGCCAAGTGCATTTTGTTTCTGAGGCAATAAATATTTTAAAAAGATCGCCAATTGTGCTTGCCGTAACATACTGCAAAAAAACCATAGCATAACGATTGTTAAGGTTATACGCATTAGCCGAACACTCCAAACATATTTTGCTCCCTCTGTCAGATCTTTTGTCCAACGTTTCGGAGCCTCATCTTGTGTACTATGTTTTTCAATCCGGTCTTTAGGTAGCGTGAATAAAATTATAGTTGAGAGAAGAAAGCTAAATACATTAATTAATAAACAGGCTCTTGCCGAAGTATAGAGCAATACTGCGGCACCGAGTATCGGACCCATTACTTTGCACATCTGAAAGACAATGCTGGTATAGCTTGATGCTTTGAGTAACTGATTATCGCTGACTACCTGTTTAATATAAGCTTGTTGCGCCGGTACATTGAAACTCACAACAGAAGAGCGAATGATGAGTAGTATTAATGCGCTGAGTACGTTAGGGCTAAAATAGAGTCCTAATGTTAGAACAGCGGCTAAACCATCAGTGATTAGCATCAAATTGCGTTGACTAACGCGATCAGCCCAAACACCTGCAATAGGGCCTAATAAAATAGCAGGGAGGAAGTAGAAAAGTATTAATACCCCCATCAACATAGGGGATGCATGCCATTCGTGCACGAAGATAATCTGTAGTGCAAAAATGTCAAACCAGTCACCGATATTGCCGATAGTAAATGAGGTAAAAAAGCGAACAAATCTGAAATTTCTCCAGATAGTGGGTTCACTTACTTCCACAGATTAGTACCACCAGGGTTTACGCGGAAGGGTGGCTTCACAGTGTAGTAATTGTGTTCGGTACATGCGCGCACGTCGATCAACACGATGGGCAACGTCGATTAACCATTTCTTGTTGCGGTAAGTGCCGCGTTTATAATTCCCAATTCCTTCATGGTAAGCAAGGTATAGCGCATAACTATCATTATT
This sequence comes from Gammaproteobacteria bacterium, assembly GCA_028282395.1. Next base: position 4,737 of record JANQHY010000314.1, on the reverse strand, counting down.
GGAGATATTGGCGAGTACATGGGCACGATGTGAGTACCAGGCAATGAAGTCAATCGCATCACTAAAGTTATTACGACTGCTGCCTGTTTTGCCGGTCTGACGCTCATAGACCTGCCAAGTATAATCTAGCGCTTGTGAGTAGCCGTAAGCGGTTGTTGGGTGTTTCCATGGGATCACCCCAAGGACTTTCTCTCGTGGAGGTCTAACGTTGCCTCTAAAGCTCGATTCATGGTACATAATAGCCATCTGGGTACTAATGGGGATCTTCCACTGGTGGCGTGCCTCTTTCGCTGCCCAGTACCATTTCGGGTATTGGCGGAAGATACTACAGATGTTATTGGGGTTATCAGGTGGCGCAGGGGTTGTAGCACAGCTGCTGACGACTAGGTAAGAGAGTAGGGTAAAAACTAATAAACCTACGGTTGTCATCCTTTTGATTGCCACTTTTCCTCCTCGTTAGCTGATTTCAATTGCTAATAATAAGGTGCCTAGGCAACCTATTGTATCATAACAGGTTTGCATATAGGCATAAGCCAATAATGTTGGCGGAGTGGACGGGATTCGAACCCGCGACCTCCGGCGTGACAGGCCGGCATTCTAACCAACTGAACTACCACTCCACTGTGGTGGGTGCTGCAGGGATCGAACCTGCGACCCTCGCCTTGTAAGGGCGATGCTCTACCAGCTGAGCTAAGCACCCGCTATTCCATCGTGTTTATTAGGCTCTATCCATCTACCCAATTGCGCAGCCAGAACTTTACCACGCATTCCATCATCAAACAATGGCTAAAACAAGGTATTTTAACATAAATTGTCAATATCCTCTGTTTTAGGTAAAGAGCAAACTATGCGTCTTAATGAAGTCTGGTGTGTGTTACACTTCTGCTGTTGATTTTGACATCAACAATGAAAAATCACTCTTTTTTAAATTTTCGGGCATTTCAAAAAACTATGAAATGCCCGAAAATTAAAAGGAATACTTGAAAACGTTATGACTACTTAACTTTCTCTTTGAAAGCTTTACCTGCTTTAAATGCTGGAATGCACTTAGCAGCAATTTTCATCATTGCGCCAGTACGAGGATTTCTCGCCTGACGAGCAGCACGTTTCACTTTTTTGAACGTTCCAAAACCGATTAATGTGACATCATCTCCCTTTTTAACGGCTTTAATAATACTTTCAATCATTACGTCAACAGCCCGTAGACCTTTGGCTTTAGACAGCTCCAACTCTTCAGCAATGATTTCGGCAAGCTCTGTTTTATTCATAGCTTCTTTCCTTACTTTAAAACTGTTAATCATGCCTCCTCACTACAAAGTAATAAGAATTTTCTCATCACTCAATCGCTTGGAGACGCTCAATTAAGGCCTATTTATACCAGCTTTAGCGTAAAGGCGCAAGACCTACCTTGTAATAAAAATCAGGATTTTTTCCTTTTCGTTCCTTTGCTAGTCTTTGTTGTTCGTGCCCGCGTAGAAGTGGTTTTTTTCTTAACAACGCGCTTGGTTGGCGTTGTTTTTGCTTTCTTAGTTGTAGTGCTTTTTCTTACCTTCTTCTTGAACGGTTTAGCGAATGCTACCTTTAATACCTCTTCAATCCAGGAGACTGGATAAATCTTAAGGTCTTTCTTAACATTTTCCGGTATCTCCTTTAAATCTTTAATATTTTCTTCAGGTATTAACACCTCTTGAATACCACCACGCAGTGCTGCCAGCAGTTTCTCTTTAAGGCCACCAATTGGTAGTATTTCACCGCGCAGGGTGATTTCACCGGTCATTGCCAGATCTGCTCGGACAGGGTTATCCGTCATAACTGACAGAAGTGCCGTACACATACCGATACCTGCACTCGGGCCATCTTTAGGAATGGCGCCCTCAGGCAAGTGGATATGAATGTCATAATTATCGAAGTATTTACTAGGAATATTGTACGCTTTTGCTCGAGCACGTACGACAGTCATAGCGGCTTGTATCGACTCTTGCATGACATCGCCTAACTGACCGGTCAGGGTAACCTTTCCTTTACCTTTTACTGCTGAGGCCTCGATTTTGAGTAACTCACCGCCAACTTCCGTCCAAGCAAGTCCCGTTACTTGGCCAACACGGTCAACTTCATCAGCAGTCCCATAACGATACTGTTTAACGCCAAGGTACTCTTCAAGGTTATCTTCTGTGACACGTACTTTTTTCAGACGTTTGTCAGTGAGAATATTTTTAACAACCTTACGGCAAGTTTTGGAAATTTCACGTTCTAAGTTTCTCACGCCTGCCTCGCGCGTGTAGTAGCGAATGATTGATTGAATTGTTTTTGCTGGTAACTCAATTTCATCTTTCTTGAGACCATTCGCCTCAATCTGTTTGTTTAACAGGTGACGCTGAGCAATATGTATTTTCTCATCTTCGGTGTAACCAGAAATGCGAATAACCTCCATACGGTCAAGAAGAGCAGGGGGGATATCCAGTGTATTGGCAGTAGCAATAAACATCACAGAAGAGAGATCATAATCAACCTCAAGATAGTGATCACTAAAAATATCATTTTGCTCGGGATCAAGCACCTCTAGCAGTGCTGAAGCTGGATCACCACGAAAATCCATTGCCATTTTGTCAATTTCATCAAGCATGAATAGGGGATTTTTTACTTCAGCTTTGGCCATTTTCTGGATAATTTTACCAGGCATCGAACCAATATAGGTTCTGCGGTGGCCGCGAATCTCTGCTTCATCACGCACGCCGCCGAGTGAGACGCGAATAAATTTACGGCCAGTTGCTTCAGCAATTGATTGCCCTAATGAAGTTTTACCAACTCCAGGAGGTCCGACCAGACACAGAATAGCGCCTTTGACTTTTGCTACACGCTGCTGTACAGCAAGGTATTCAATAAAGCGCTCTTTGATTTTTTCGAGACCATAATGTTGTTCATCAAGCACTTTCTTGGCTTTCTTCAAGTTAATTGTAACTTTTGATTTTTTCTTCCATGGTACCGAGATTAACCAGTCTAGATAATTGCGGCAGACAGTAGCTTCCGCTGACATCGCTGGCATCATTTTCAATTTGTTTAGTTCTGATATTGCTTTTTCATGCGCCTCTTTGGTCATGCCAGCTTTATCAATTTTTGCTCTTAATGAGTCAACTTCGTTGGCACCATCTTCCATGGTGTTGAGCTCTTTTTGAATGGCTTTCATCTGCTCATTAAGATAGTATTCGCGCTGATTTTTTTTGATCTGTTGCTCGACACGGCCACGAATACGTTTCTCTATTTTTAGGAGATTAATTTCATTTTGTACCAGGGAGAGTAATTTATTCAGCCGTTTTTTTAATTCCCCAATCTCCAATAGCTCCTGCTTATCAGAAATTTTAAGATTAAGATGTGCAGCAATAGTGTCGGCCAATCTATCCGGTTCATTGAGATTGCTGAGTGATCCAATTAATTCAGTGGGTACCTTGCGACTTAATTTCGCATATTGGTCGAATAGTGAGAGTATCGAGCGCATTAATACTTCAGTTTCACGTTGCTCTTTATCATCTAATTCAGTCAGGGATTGATTAAATGTTGTGACTTCAGCAGAGATATAGTCAGTCTGATTAATAAAGCGCTTAATCTTAACACGGCTCTCACCTTCAACAAGCGCTTTTAATGTGCCATCTGGGAGTTTGAGTAGCTGCAGTACTGAGGCAATCGTACCAAAATGGTAGAGCTCTTGTTCGCTAGGGTCATCAATGTTTGGATCATGCTGCGAAACTAATAAAATCCTTTTATCGCTATTTTCATCCATACTGACTTCCAAGGCCTTAATAGATTTTGGCCGGCCAATAAAGAGCGGAATTACCATATGAGGGTAGACAACCACATCTCGTAAAGGTAATACCGGTATTTCTGCTGGAATAGGTAGGTCCAACTCATTGCTCATCGCCTTCTCCTGTCATCCTATATTTCGTTAATACATTATATACATCATACATATCGAGGTATAGTGGTGGATACCTACATATCTTATATGATTTAAAAACTACAATACTATTGTACCGTATTAATTAGCTGTTGACTCTTCAGCTTGGTCATCCTCTACCTCTTCTTTATAGAGCAATAGAGGTTCGCTTTTTCCCTCAATGACCTCATCGTCAATAATGACCTTTTCTGCATCTTCAATTGATGGGAGGTCAAACATTAGATCAAGTAGAGTATTTTCTAAAATTGAACGCAATCCTCGAGCACCAGTTTTTCTTTCAACGGCTTTCTTAGCTATAGCGTGTAACGCATTCTTTCTAAACTCTAATTTAATATCTTCCATCTTAAATAATTTCTGATACTGTTTGATCAATGAGTTCTTCGGCTCAGTTAATACTTTTACTAAATCACTTTCAGTCAGCTCATCAAGATGAGCAATGACGGGTAGTCGACCAATAAATTCTGGTATTAATCCATAATTAATCAGATCTTCTGGTTGGATTTTCTTCAAGGTCTCACCAATGCGTTTACGCTCATCCTTACTGCGTACATTAGCGCTAAAGCCGATACCAGTTTTCTCGCTACGCTTTTGGATAATTTTATCTAACCCATCAAATGCGCCACCAAAAATAAATAGAATATTGGTGGTATTTACTTGAAGAAACTCTTGATTAGGATGCTTACGTTTTCCTTGTGGTGGAATGGAAGCAATAGTACCTTCAACCAGTTTTAGTAGAGCTTGCTGCACACCTTCACCGGAAACATCGCGAGTGAGTGAAGGGTTATCCG
>JANQHY010000288.1 GCA_028282395.1 Gammaproteobacteria bacterium | reverse complement strand
TGGACACTCAACTCGCTTTGCTGTCTATCAACAGCAGCTTGATGGTCAGGGCGGTAGCGGTGCAATTGCAAAAGGTGGCGAAACCTTAACACAGATTGTTTATGTGATAAAACAGCATCAACACTATGCAGTATTATGGGCAACTGCTAGCAGTTGTAGTAAAAAGAATTGGGTCAATGGCTCAAATCGTATGAGTGTATTACAGCACCGTTGGCCACCAGTACAACAGATGCTTGATAGTCTTTCTATTCCTTATCATGGTGCCGCTGCTGGCGCTAGTGGTGGCAGCAGCCATAGCCACGTGGTAACGGTCAATAGTAGTCGCCAGGCGCCACTGCCGCCTGCCGCGCCTGCGCCATCTCATGCGCATGTGGCGGTCTATAATGCTGCAGCGCAGCCTAACGGGGGTGCGCCATCAGCAATGTCAGCGAGTGTTGGCGATAGTAATATGAATGTGACTACCACTAATGGTGGTTCGATTCATCTGAACTAATTAACTAATTTTTACCCTCTCCCGCAGAAAGTGGGAGAGGGGTTTTGTCGTGTTGCGCTGTGGGCGCAGGACGATGTGGGGCGTGTTGGTTATTCTTGCAACAACGCCCACTTGTGGGAGCGTTGTAACTAACCGATAATCAATGATGCATTATGGAAAACAAGGCCATTCAGATTGTACGGCGTGTTATTGAAAACCAGCGTGGCATCATAACGGGTCGTATTTTTATTGGCATTATAGCTTGGGTTTGACAGGCTAAAGGCGGCAATAAAAGCACTTTTATCATTTCTGGCGCGGCTGGCAATCAATATTGCTTGTGGTGGCACGTTAGCCATGCTCATCGGTCCGTTAAACCAGGTGGCATTGACAAATTGTGCGACGCCTATTGCACCTCTTTCAGCGCTACCGCGGCTTTTGAGCCAGAATAGACGATTTTTCTTGTTATGTACGACCAACTTATAGTGGTTAGCGCCGATACGACGAATTATCACGCTGTTTGCTTCCTGCAGATAGGTGTTGGTGCCACGTCTAATAACATTGACGTCAATTGGCCGTTGTCGTGCGGCGGGCGTGACAATAATAGTGCGGCGGGGTTGATAAGCTTCTGGTGGGTAAGCATATACTGCAGCCGGTAGAGTTAACGCGATTGAAGTAATGGCAATGGCACGTAAAATAGTTGATTTCATAAGTTAAACCCAATTAGTCATAGTTGAACATAAGTCATTAAATTAAGTTAATAACTTTACTTAATAGATGATAGAGGAATTGTTGCGACTATGCAATGGGTTGTAGTGGTAATAGCTAGCCCTTGCTATGCAGATAATCTAATAGTATTAATGTTAATTATAAGAAGACATTTGAACAGGTATTGCAGGGTTATAATCAACTTCTTGAGTTACTATGATTTGCTGTGGTTTATTATGGTTGTTCATATTTCCTACAAAACTCTGGCCGTTTTGCTGAAAGTGATTCTTGTGTTGGTTCTGTTGTTCTTTGTTGTGGCGATATTCTTGCTGTCTGAAACCAGCCGCCCATTCCTGACCATTAATATTTGGATTTGGGCACTTCGGTTTATTATAATATTCATTAAAATTCCTTTTATAATCAATGTACCTTTTCGCATGACTTCCCATCTGGTTATATATCTGTTCTCTTGTTTGACCGTGGCTGTAACCGTTATTTCTCTCTGCCTCGGCAAATCGGTTAATTAAATTAATGTTTTTGTCTACCCACCATTGCGGTTTACCTTGCTTGTTGCTATTGGCCGGCTTTATTTTGAATTTTGCCATTTCTGTGTCTAAGTAATTTTGGCTGTTTATATCGTTATTGATGCTATTGGGGTTTGATGCATGTATTTTTATATTTGTGTTAACATAGTCTTGAAGGCCTGGGGCGCTGCTGTCAGATATTTTCCTATATATCAGCTTAGCATACTCTCCATTTCCCTGTGATTTGAGTATTTTGATATATTCATTAATCAAATATGCGTCGGGTTTGCAGAGGTTCAAGTGCTGTTGCTGGCGCATCCGTGTTTGCAGTTCTACGAAGTGTTTGCCGTCTATACGCGAGACGTTTACATTTTGGTGGGTTAATTTTCCGATGTCGACTCTTTGTTTAATGTAGTTATAAGCTTGTTGGCTTAAAGGGTGATCGAATTTTCCGTTCTTGCCCTGAAAGCCATTGAGTATTTTTAAGGCATCTTGGTGGTTACCTGCTTCGACTAAGTTCTTAAATAAGTCAATGAATTGACCATCTATGTTAGCTATCTGTTTTAGAAGATCTTCTCTCTTAGTGAGATAATCTTTTTGATTGGGATTGAGGTCTAGATTTCTAACCTTACTAGCTAGTTTTTTAGAAGCTATACCTAATTCAATTACTTTGTCTTTGACAGCAGATTGCGAGTTACGCACGTTTACCCTTGATTGATTAGAGTATTGATTTTGCTGTTGCTGGTTCATTTCTACAATGTCTCGGTTGTCATCGACATTTTCCATTTTGATATACTCGTCTGGTTCTGGTCTATTTTTACCCCAACTTGGCCATTTACCCGGCCAAACGAAGCGCGCAAAGAGTCTGGCAAGGCCAACAGCAGCACCGCAGATGGCAGAAACAATGGCTTTTGCGATATTGCCGACAAGGAAGATTGTTGCATTGATCGCAAAAGTAGTGAAACCAAGAATCGCTGCAACAGCAACTCTAATAACAGGCGCTAAAAGTACCACTGCTGCAGTGATAAGAATAATTGCTAGAGGGCCTAGTCCTGCAGTCAAGATGGAAAAGGCTGCGAACCCTGCTACTGCTGCTATCCAAACTCCTATTATCCCAAGTGTGATTAACCATGTTAATGCGCGCGCTCGCTTGTTGTCTTTTTTCATGGCCCATAGGAATGAGCCTTTGAATGACCAGGGTTTAAAGAGGCCGTATTCAGAGCGAAATTGTTTGAAACTGTTAGGTGCTACCGTCCAACTTTTCCACCACAAAAATCCTCGGTAGGGTCCGGGTGTGTATTCCTTTTGAGGCTCGTTGCCACTGAAGAAGCGATCGATGTTATTCAGTAAGCGATCGAGACCATCTGCCATGGCTTCTGCCAGTTTGAATGGTCCTCTAATAATGTTCGTAATGAGGAAGCCGGGAATATAAATCAGGGGCTTGATGATAAGATTAAGGGCCGCAAAGGCAACGAAATTGAGAATAGTAGAAGCAACACCGATTAACAAGCCGGTGAACCCGGTCATGCCAGATATCGCAACGGCTATTCCCAGAAGAATAGCAGGTATAAGTGTTAGTCCCCCTGTAAAAACAGCGGAAATTATGAGTCCAATAAGACCGAGTGTTACGAGTAAAGCGAAAAAGCGTCCTCCATACTCATATTTCGTTGCCCACAACAAGGTTTTTTTTGGATGAATTGTTGTGGCTAGCGTATACTCAGGTGGCCAAGCAGACCACTCGTTGAACCATAACAGTCCTTTGCCTTCGCTTTTGCGACGCTTCTTGTAGTCAATATCAATACGCTCATCATCGTTTTGTTGATACGGTTGATATTCTCGTTTCTGATACATTACAGACAACCTCTACATGCATTAACTCTTACAATAATTATAATATAAAAACGTTCAAAATGCAACCAAATAAACCTCGCTGGCCAGGGAGAAGTCATCATATAATCAATGATTTAGTATGTTCTCGCTTATGTTGTTGCGACAATTTGGTGAATTAAATTGAAATAATAGCACCATTTTGGCTAAATTGATAGTTTTTTATCGTTTTTTGGGCTAGAATAGCGGCCCAAAAGAGATTATGCGTTTTGGGAGAAAAAACAATGGCATTAGAGCGTACATTATCGATTATCAAGCCGGATGTGGTGTCACGTGATCTGATTGGCAAGGTAATTGCCCGTTTTGAGAAGGCTGATCTGCATGTTGTGGCGATCAAGATGGCGCACCTCAGTAGGGCGCAGGCAGAGGAGTTTTATGCGATCCACAAGGGTCGTCCCTTTTATGATGAGCTGGTTACCTTCATGAGTTCGGCACCGGTTGTGATACAGGTGCTAGAGGGAGAAGATGCGATTAAGCGCAATCGTCAACTAATGGGTGCAACCGACCCGAAAGCCGCTGCGCCGGGGACGATTCGTGCCGATTTTGGTGCGAGTGTGTCAACCAATGCTGTCCATGGTTCCGATGCTGCTGAGACCGCGGAAGAGGAGATCAAATTTTTCTTCACGCCGGAAGAGATTATTTCACGTGGATAATAGCGTTAATGCGCTTTCTTGACGCAGATAGAGGCGGTAATGGCAGTGATCAGTGACAATCTGTTTAATTATGATCAACAGCGCTTGGCTGAGCGGCTGGCGCAGATTGGTGAACCGGCCTGGCGTGCGACACAAATTATCCAATGGCTGCATCAGAAACAGGTAAGCGATTTTGCTGCGATGACCAATCTAAGCAACACGTTGCGTCAATGGTTGCAGGAAAACTTTACGTTGACGTTGCCGCAGGTATCACTTGAACAGTGTAGCAATGATGGGACAATGAAGTGGCTATTGCGTCTTGAAGATGGCAATGCGATTGAAACGGTGCTGATTCCTGAGCGCGGCCGTAATACGCTATGCATCTCTTCCCAGGTGGGTTGTGCATTGAACTGTAGTTTTTGTGCAACCGGACATCAGGGATTTAATCGCAATTTGTCTACGGCAGAGATTATCGCTCAACTGTGGTTGGCAGTGCGGGCGTTGGCAGCGCGCGATCAGCGTGTAACCAATGTGGTAATGATGGGTATGGGTGAACCGTTACTGAATTTTGACCAGTTGTTGCCGGCGCTGCACTTAATGCGTAGTGATCATGCCTATGGATTATCGAAATATCGTGTCACCGTTAGCACTTCTGGTGTGATTCCAAAAATGGTACAACTTGCGGAGGAGAGTGATGTGTCGCTGGCAGTGTCACTGCATGCACCGAATGATGCTTTGCGTAATGATCTAGTGCCGCTGAATAAAAAATATCCATTGAAGTTATTGATGGCCACCTGTAAAAACTATTTTGCTAATGCGGCCAAACGGCGTAAAGTGGTGATGGAGTATGTTATGCTCGACGGTGTGAACGACTCGATCAGTACTGCCGATGAGCTGATTGAGTTATTACACGATATTCCCTGTAAAGTTAATTTGATTCCCTACAACCCGTTTCCTGAAGGGTTGTATCGCACCTCTAGTCAGGCGGCAATTGAACAGTTTAGTCGGCGCTTGCATCGTAGTGGTATTCGCACCACAGTGCGGCGACAGCGTGGCGACGATATTGCTGCGGCTTGTGGTCAGCTGGCTGGTGAGATTAGCGATCGGACTGGACGCAAATATCGGCGCCTGATTCCGCTACGCGTCGAGCGCTCGCTGAAAGCAGCGGGGATTGCAGCTGAGCAGCCGTTGCCAATGACGACTAACCAGGAGGATAGTGCATGAGCCAGCGCATTCAGGCAGTGAAGGGAATGAATGATATTCTGCCGAGTGAAAGTGCAACATGGCGCTATGTTGAGCAGATATTAGCTGAAACTGCTGCAGCCTACGGTTACCAGGAGCTGCGTTTTCCCATTATTGATAAAACCGCACTGTTTAAACGCAGTGTTGGTGAAGAGACCGATATTGTTGGCAAAGAGATGTATAGTTTTGCCGATCGCAATAACGACAGTTTAACGCTGCGACCAGAGGGGACCGCCGGCTGTGTGCGTGCAGCACTGCAGCAAGAGCTACTCTATCGTCAGACGCCAAGGCTATGGTATATGGGGCCGATGTTTCGTTATGAGCGGCCACAGAAGGGGCGTTATCGCCAGTTTCAACAGTTTGGTGTTGAGGTATTTGGCCTAGCTGGGCCTGATATCGATGCAGAGATTATTGCGCTATCGGCACAGTTGTGGAAACGCTTGCGTATCGATAACGCAGTGACACTACAGATTAATTCACTGGGTGGTGAGGAGGCGCGCCAGCGCTATCGCCAGGCCTTAGTTGCGTATTTAACCCCACTGGCGCAACAGCTTGATAGCGATTCACAACGGCGCTTAACGACAAATCCGTTGCGTATTCTCGATAGTAAAAACCCAAAAGTGCAGGCGTTGTTGGTTGAGGCGCCAACGCTACAACAGTTTTTGACAGCAGAGGATCAACACCATTTTCAACAGTTATGTCGGCTGCTCGATAGCAGTGGTATTGCTTATCAGCATAATCCGCTGCTGGTGCGTGGGTTAGATTACTATAATCGCACAGTGTTTGAGTGGGTAAGTGATGAATTGGGTGCCCAAGCTACCGTGTGTGCGGGTGGGCGTTATGATGGATTAGTGGCACAGTTGGGTGGTGATGAGACTGCGGCGGTAGGATTTGCGCTTGGCATAGAGCGGCTGTTGTTGTTACTGCAGCAGCTTGAGGTGATTCCTGCCAGTGAACGAGAGCGTGATCTACCTGATGTTTATTTAGTGGCAGTCGGTGAAGAGCCGGTGATGACGGCAGCATTAACTCTGGCGGAGTCATTACGTACGGCTTTGCCGCAGCTGAAACTGTTACTTAATTGTGGTGGCGGCAGTTTTAAGTCGCAATTTAAACGTGCGGATAAGAGCGGTGCTAAATTTGCCGTTATTTTGGCTGAAGCGGAGTTGGCCCAACAGCAGGTGACGATCAAATATTTACGATTAGACAAACCCCAGGAGAGTGTGCCATTATCTCAGCTGGCACAATTTTTACAGCCAATAATCTGAAGCAAGCAGGAGAGTAAGCATTGTGAGCAGTTATCGAGACGACGAAGATCAGTTGCAGCTGGTTAAGAACTGGTTGCGTGAATATGGATTAGTAACGGTGATTGCTATTGTATTAGCGATTGTGGTGGTATTCGGTTGGCAGTACTGGTTGCGTTATCAGGTTGGTCGTCGTGAAAAGGCTTCGCAAGCTTACCAAAGTATGGTGACACTGGTTATTCAGGATAAGTCGAAAGAGGCAATAACAGAAGCCAATAATTTAATTCAACACTACTCTTCGACCCCTTATGCGATCTTTGCAGCATTGTGGTTGGCAAAAGCGCAGATGGATCAAGGGAAGCTTGATGCAGCAATAGGGCATTTACATTGGGCATTAAAGCATAATAAAGATAGCGCGCTGCGTGACATTATTATTTTGCGCTTAGCTAAAATGCAATTAGCGCGCGGCAAAACCGATGAAGCCTTAGCGCTATTAAAATCTTTACAGGATGGTGAGTTTGCCGGTGTTGCTGATGAAGTGCGCGGTGATGTTTACTATCAGCAGAAAAATATGGCAGCCGCTAAGGTTGCTTGGCAGCAGGCGCTGAAGGTGCTGCCGCCAACAAATGCGGGTTATAAAGAAGTACAATACAAATTAGCAAATTTACCTGTTGAGGTAAGCGGAGAGAAAAAATAGTGAAAATATTGCGTTACGGGCTGGTAGGGGTGGTCCTGTTATTAACTGCCTGCAGCAGCAGTCACTTGACAGAGAAAAGTTCATTGGCACTTAAACCTACGCCACTTTATGAGTTGAGGCCGTCTATCTATCCCAAAGTGATGTGGCATCATGTGGTTAAATATGGCAGTGGTAAATACTTTCTCCATCTGCAGCCAGTAATGTCAGCGCAGGGCACGTTATTTATTGCTTCTTATAAAGGTTATATTGAAGCGCTCAATACCCACCATAAAGGTCGACGTATCTGGCGTAAACATTATAACTATCACTTCATCAGCGGTATCGTGTTAAATCATGGCCTGCTATTTGTTGCAACTGCAGATGGTCACTTGTTAGCGATACGCCAATCCAATGGTTGTATTGTCTGGTCGGTTATTACCAGTGCACAATCATTGGCATCACCACAGGTTGGGGGTAAATTTGTTTTTGTGCATAGCAGTGATGGCGTGTTAACCGCCTATGTTGCCAAGAACGGCGAACTGTCATGGCAGCAGCGCGAAACACAACCGCCAATGATGCTTTATCTTGGCAGCCAGCCAGTTGTTGTTGGCAAAAAGGTATTGTGTGGTTTTGCCGATGGGCGTTTGGTAGCATTTGATTTAAATGATGGACATCAGTTGTGGGCGCGCCAGGTTGCTGAGCCCGATGGCATGACTGAAGTGTCGCGGATGGTCGATATTACCAGTCGTCCAGTTGTGATTGATGGGTCAGTTTATGTTGTCAGTTACCAGGGTAATTTAATGGCGCTTAATCTTAATAATGGCGATGTTTTTTGGAAGCGTAAACTATCTGCTTTTGCCAATATTGCGGCGACTTCAAAAAATCTCTATCTTAGCGATTCAGAAGGCTATGTTTGGGCATTTGATCGTCGTAGTGGCGCAGTGATCTGGCGCCAGGCGTGGTTAGCGCGACGTAATTTATCAGCGCCAGCAGTGATTGGTTCTACTGTGGTGGTGACTGATGCGGCCGGTTACGTTCACTGGCTGTCAATTCACGATGGCCACTTTGTTGCACGTCAACGGCCATCAAGAAGTTCAGCGTTAACACAGCCGCTTGTTGCGCAGGGCAACTTGTATGTTTACGTAGCCAGTGGCAAATTGACTGTTTATAGCGGTGACAGCTTAAAATAGTTAGGCTGCTTTGTTGCTACTATTATTAGACGCGTCATCTACTTTTTTGCAGCTTCTGTTGCAGCAGAAGCATTTGTTGCATTTTCTTGTGAAGGCGCAGTAGAGAAAGCCGGCAATAGCTACAAAGATAAATACTTCAACAAAGGCCCAGATAGCGCCAATGATACTACCGAGAAATGTGGCACTGAATCCAGGGTACATTGAAGCGTAGAGATCGATAATTTTTTCGCCATAGCCAAATAGCCAGCCGCAGATACCTAGAATGAAAGTAAAGAGTGCAGCTGTTAGTGCCACCGCAACACCAAGTTTGCAAACGCAGAAATTTTTGCTGCCACAGTTGCTATTATTGTCCATAATATTCTCTCCTTATGAAAATAGTTGATCCATCAGCTTGGTAGTGTATGACATCTTGGGTAAAAATCAAAATTATGTGTCATCACCACTAATGAATATTAATTACGGTTGTGATGATACGAGCGGAGGAGCATAACAACATTGTATATAACAATTGCTAAAAGTAGCCAGCGTAGCTCAGAGAACTTGATGTGGGAAATTAATGGTGCGGCCAACAGAACACCGATAGAACTGAAGAGTGCCATTGTTAAAGTCTCTTTGATGGCAATGCGTTGGCGGGTAATAAACGGCACTGCTGTTGATAGTTGTTGCAGTGCGCAGGCAGTGGTCATTACCGGATAGGCAATTAGTGGCGATATTCCAAACAGAAAGAATAGTGTTTGGATTGGAGCAAAAATGCCAATGCCAACAGCTCCCAGGCTGGCGGCAAATAGTACAACAATAAAAGAGATAATCAGTGGGATGCCGCTTATTACGGTTTTATTGCCACCAATCGGGAGTAGATGTAGCTGATTAGCAATGATAAGTAGGGCTATAAAAGCGAAGGCGATAGCCATTGCTAGACGGATCAGTTGACGGTTGAATCTTGATACGACATAGCCGCCAATAAAGCCACCGATGGTGGCGGCAATGAGCAGAGTAAGCAGCATAGTGGTATCGACTTTAATGACTTGAAGAAA
>JANQHY010000264.1 GCA_028282395.1 Gammaproteobacteria bacterium | reverse complement strand
AAGTGCTTTGCAGGACGACCAATAGTTGTGCGAAATTGATTTTTGTTACCCATACTTAAGACCTTTTCAGTTATCCTTTTTTTATCCATTTTTGCCCTTGTGCCTGGTGGTAATAGTGGCTTTACAGGTTTTGATATGAAAAAAACACATAGAGTAGCAATGCTGCAAAGATTCTCTATACGTTCAGCTACTTGTATATTCATTGTTATTATTTCCCTCTCTATTTTTACCAAAAATTTACGCTGCCTTGTTTTATGATTGAAATAAACAAGTAAACTTGTTTTTAAAGCTATATTAATAAAGCCTGCATGTCAACATTTAATGCAAGATTATTTTTATATCTAGTTCTTTGTTTTATCAAGCTGGCTAGTTATAATGACTAGGGTTAATACAAATGTCCTTTATATAGTGCTGTTTTAATGTCAGAAAAAATCCAAAAAAATGACCATAATTTAACGAATCTATCCGACAGGCTTAAATATGTATTATCACTGTTAAAAAAATCACAGGCTGAGTTAGCAAGAGAAATAAGCGTCAAACCTCAGACAATTCAATACCTTTGCAACCAAAAAGCAGAATGGTCGAAATTTACTTTTGATATAGCTCAAGCTTTGGGGATAAGTGCAAAATGGCTAGCAACGGGTGAAGGTGATATTTTCCCCGACAAGAACATTAGGTCACAAATTGTTGCTGAACACTCTGATATTCCTATTTTATCGCACGAACAGCTAAAAGCGCTGATTCCCCTAAAGCAAGTGGATAATATTGATAGAGGCGTCGTGAAAGAATGGGTATTGTCATCGGCTGTGCCACAAAATAAAGGGTTTGCGATTAGATTAACAGACAAATCCATGTGGCCGCGTTTTGATACTTACACTGTGCTAGTTTTTGATATTGATAAAAAGACACATGATGGATGTTACGTTCTTGCTTACTTGCATGATGTCAATGAAATTGTTTTTAGAGAATACCGAGACAACAGTGGATTACCACTGTTGATCCCTTTTAATAAAAGTATGTTTAAAGAATTTCCGATTACTCAAAATGATCAAATTTTGGGTGTCATGGTTGAGGCGAAGTGGAGAGAAAGCGAATGAGTTTATTAAATTTTATTAGCAATCTATTCAGTAATACTCGAAGAGAGTATCCAGTAAAAATAGTTGGAGAACGGCTTTGTAATAACAACGCCGAAACCACCATCCTCTATAGAATATCACCTAAAAAAGAGGTGTTTGAAATACCGCTTAAAGAATTATTAGAAGATGCTATTTTAATTGAAAAAATTCACCCATATCAAGCTGTAAAATTAGGATTTATGGCCTGCGGTGAAATTATGTTTAACTACAAGGATGGAGAAGATCGGAAAATGAAATATCAAGAGATCGTCAAGAAAATGAACGACTAGGATATGTTATGAACACATCAAAGCCACTAAAACTGAACTCCAAATACATTTTGTTACTAACTGTTGCCTATATAACAGCAATGTTTTCATCTGATGCAGTAGCTTTTAAGTTTGTTGCTGCAAATCACTTGGTTACTATATCCGGCGTCACAATCATTTTCCCATTTACGTATTTATTTGGTGATGTGATTACTGAGGTATACGGATATAATATTGGGCGGCAAGTTGTTTGGCTCAGCTTGATTTCTGAGTTGGTTTTTGCATTACTCATCACGGCAATAATTCACTTGCCTTACCCCAAGTATGCTAATTACAGCAATGATTTTAACTTGGTATTTGGCGATATTTTGAGGTTTGTGTCATCAGGCGTGGTTGCAAATATTGTCTGTAGTTTCTTAAACATATATCTAATTTCTAAGTGGAAAATACTATTGCATGGCAAAGTTTTTTGGCTAAGAAGTGTCTTATCCACCGCCATTTCAGAGCTGGTACTTTGCGGTTTTGCAGTTCTTCTTGGTTTTACAGGAAGAATCCCTTTTGATCAAGCGCTTACGATGCTAGGCTGGACATATTTGCTTGAGTTATTTTACTCAATCATATTTGTGTGGCCTGCATGGTGGCTATCTAGTTATTTGAAAAAAGTAGAACGCATAGACGCGTATGATTATAACACAAACTACAATCCGTTTAAGTTTAACTGAAAGAGGAGATATTATGAAAGTCGCAGAAATTGTTACAAAACTAAGTATGGAGCCACACCCAGAGGGTGGTTTTTATAAAAGGAATTATGCATCTGATGATATGACGGCAGTTGATGATCGATATGCCGAACCACGCGAACGACATTGCTCAACTAGTATCTATTACCTACTGGGTAGGGGCAATTTTTCAGCGTGGCATAGGCTAAAGTCGGATGAGCAGTGGCACCACTATGAGGGAAACTCTGTCATTATCCGCACTATCGACCCAAGCACAAAGGCATTAACAGAACATGAGCTTGGGAAAGCGTCGGAAGGGGCAACACCACAAATTTTAATTAAACGAGGGCTTTGGTTTTGTGCTGAGCCGATTGGGGATGATGAAGGAAGCCTTGTTGGGTGCACTGTTACCCCTGGGTTTGATTTTAAAGACTTCGAGCTTGCTGATAGAACAACTCTAGCTGCTGAATATCCTGAACATAGAGCAATGATCACTCGTTTTACTCGGGAAGCTAGTGCTGCTGCCGCTGCTGAACCGGTAACAGAAGCTGGCAGTAATAGCCGAATTGCTTCAGTGATAAGAGATGGTGAGGATACGGAGACGCGCCCCAGTTGGTGTTGCTGTTGTTAATGAACAGTAGATAGCACAAAATTCTGTTGATTTCAGCTTTAGAATATTGAGGTAATTTACTCGCTGAAATCAACAGTCCCAAAAGGGACCGGTGGGGGCGAGCCTCACACCCAGAAGTTGACATCTTTTTTCGGATTGTTATTTTTTGATGTCTTTTTTAAGCTTGATAACGATTTGCTTATCAAGACCAGTAGTCTCTGTAATCAAGGACTCATCTAAACC
>JANQHY010000259.1 GCA_028282395.1 Gammaproteobacteria bacterium | reverse complement strand
GTCCTCTGCAATGGAAAGTTACAATAAACGCATTAAAATTGCTTGAGGCAACCGTTAACAATGGTTATAATTGCCCACCTTTGGGTAGCCAAACAAATGAACCTTTTAGGAGTTATTAAGAAATGGTAGTCATTCGTCTTGCTCGCGGTGGTGCTAAGAAACGTCCTTTTTACCGTATTGTTGTTGCAGATCAGCGCTCACCTCGTGATGGCCGTTTTATCGAGCGCCTAGGCTTTTTCAACCCCATTGCGACTGAAAACGAAGAGAAAATCCGCATTGACTTAGAGCGTGCTGATTATTGGTTAGCTCAAGGTGCACAGCCAAGTACGCGTGTGAGCACTTTGATCAAAACCTTACGTAAGCAACAAGCCAGCGTTTAGTTTTAATGGGACAGGCTGCGGATCATTACGTGGTCGTTGCAAAAGTTGGTGCGCCTCATGGGGTGCGCGGTGATCTAAAGCTCTATTCTTTTTTGCACAAGCCGAAAGATATTCTATCTTATCCGGTTTTGTTCCTTCAGCTCAAACCGGGCCAACCTTGGCAGCTATTAGCTGATTATCATATTAGGCCATCGGGCGATCATTTTTTGCTGAATTTTATTGATTACCCGGATCGTGATCAAGCACGCCGTTTCGTCAATGCATTGTTGGCAATACCACGTGACGCCTTACAGGATACACCGGAAAATGAGTATTACTGGACTGACCTTGAAGGGCTACAAGTGTTTCACACTGATGGTACCCTGTTGGGCACAGTGGATCATCTGATTGAAACCGGTCAGCATGATGTGTTGGTACTGAAAGGGGAGCGTGAGCGTTTAATTCCTTTTGTTAGTCAGCATGTTTTAGCGGTAGATCTTAAAGTTGGCACTATCGAAGTGGATTGGGACCCGAGCTATTAAGTTTGTAAATAGCAACGATTCTATCGGGTCCATATGATTATAAATAACACGGCTCCTGATGACGTTCTCGGGTTATTAGACTGGACACCCGCGGGTAAATGGCTTGTAGTTTAGTTAAGTGATGAGCAATCGCTTTAATTTCCGTGGGTGAATGAACGGCTGAAGCCGCCAGTCTAATAATGCTGCTTCCTTTTGCAACAGTAGGATACATGGCTGCGGTAGCTATGTATCCTCTGTCCATTAAACTAGATATGATTTTTATAGCGCGCTCTTCATTGCCAATAAAAATATTTCTGATAGGAGAGACTGAGCCTCGATTTTCTATTTTAGGTAATAACCTGTCTAATGTATTTAAATTTGAATATAGTTTTTTTTGCAGGTCATGAACTTCACCGGATAGGTGTATTTCTGCCGATGCAATGGCGGCATCAATAACCGGTGTCGGTAAAGGGTTACTGAAAATATAACTCCCGCAAAACTTTCTAATCATGTCGCTGTCTGCTGCCGTGGGGAAAAGCACAACACCTCCGTTAGCCCCAAACCCTTTTGATAGCGATGCAGCCAAAATCATTCTTGGGCGCAACTGACCGCCTAATTGATCTAGGACATAACCACAACCGTTTTCTCCTATAACCGATGTTCCGTGAGCATCATCTAAGTATAAATAGCCCTGATATTTTTCTGCCAGCTTAACTAACAAGCTTTGGGGGACGATGCCGCCCATGGAGATAATACTGTCACTCAGTGCTATTGGGGTTTGTTTATTTTGATAGGCTTGCTTGAAGAGGTGCTCTAGTTGATCAGTCTGGGCAACAAAATCCACCATTTCAACCTTACCGAACTGCAACAAGGTACCTCGATTAATTTGAATACTGGCATGAGCCCGTTTGTCAATAATAAATACAGGTCCACCATCCTTTATTGGGAAACTTGGCATTTCTCCGGAAGTTAATATAGGCAGTATCCCTTGTGTAGCCAGGTGCAAGGAAGTAAATATGACTGCGTGACTACCGCAAAACATGCTGCTTAACAGGTCTTCCAGTAACTGTAAACGGTCTATGACCATTCTTGTCCTGGAGATAGGGAAAGATACGCCAAATCTATGAATGCTATCGATAACTGCATTCATGACCCTACTGTCTGTATCGAGCCCCAGATACGAACATGAGCTAAATTCAATCAGTTTTTTACCGCTATCTAAGGTAATTGTCCGCCCGTCTCTATTTTTGACGACAAGACCGTTAATTTTCTCATAAGAGTGATATTGGTGTGCTTTTGCCCTTAATATTTTCTGCTTTTGCCAGTTTTTACTCATGTGCTTTGTTTCATCGCTTAAGTTAGTTACTCTATGGACAAAGAGACCCATGAAACGTTGCAACAGGTTGCCGACATCACTCAGATCTTACTTTACCCTCCCTCTTTGAATATTATAGCCAACTAAATTATATTTGTTTAATGTAAAAATCAAATCTTAATTGTATTTGCATAGTGTAAAAATCGAAACTTAATTATATTTACAAAACGTAAAATCGGATCTTAATGATATCTACTGAGTTAAGCGAAGCTTATAAAACGGGGCATTGGTATGAGTAAACAGATAGCTTGCTTTATGAAAATCTTATAGATGACCACTTGAATAGCGGATGAAATTAAATTAATTTGTAAATTATTATGATTGTTTATCTAGTATAAGCTTTTATGACTGAAACTTTACCAAAAACGATATGTAGGGATATTTTGGATAACCTTCCTGTTGGAGTCTACGTTAAGGATCGAAACTCCAGGTATATTTGGGCAAATAAGTATACTTTAAAGCTGATAGGTTATTCTTCTTTTGATGAGTTGGTAGATTCGTATGATTCGCAGCATGAATTTGCTAAATTTGAAGAAAACAGTTTTTTGCGTGACGATGCCTACGTCTTCCAGCACCAGAAGCAGCATGTTTCTATTTATAAAATTAAATCCCGTGATAAGACTATGTATCTTAAAACGGTTAAACAACCTTTAATTGTAAAAGAAGAATTGATAGGCTTAGTGGGCTTGATCGAAGATATTACCTCTAAGATTGATAAACAAAATATGGATAAAGAATTGGTAATGGAGACTGAACGAGTTAAGTTTCGCCATTACCTTGCCGATATGATTCAGCATCAGTTGGGAACACCATTAACCAAATTACACATGCTGGCAGAGAGCTTACATGGAGAATTAGACGATGTATATATGTCTAAACTACAGCGTAATCTTCAGGATCTCAATGCAGCTATAATGGCCGTTGAACAGAAGATAATAAGCTTGCAGAGCTTTGTTAATCAGACCAAGCGCCTACATTTAGATTACGTTAATAACAATGCCCATCTGATCGTAATGCAAATGTTATTAAAGATAGGGTATAACTTTACCGATTATTTTGATATTGAACCTTGTGAGCTCCAGTTCAAAGATCAGGTCGACTTATTATTTTTACTATTTTGGAATTTAATACCCGTTGTGTTAGAACATAGTGAACAAGCCAAGGCCAGCATTAAATTTGAAGAAGGAGAAGGGTTTTTTAATAATGTAGTGTTCGTATTAAAAAATACGGATTTAGATAAAGAAAGCTTACCTTATTTGTTCGATGCAACGGATATGCGGCGCCAAGCCTATGATCCTGGTAGAGATTTTAACACCTGCAAAGTAATAGCCGCCCAGCTAAATGGAAAAATAGAAGCCGATTTTGTAGAGGGGCACGTGGTTATTATCTTACGTTTGCCCCGTGATATACTGAGTTAAGGGCTGTTAATCGGTAGGTGTGCCAGCGCATGCATTTTTACATTATCACTTTGTTTGCTCAAATGTTCTCTGCCGTGACCGAGCAAGGCGTAGTAGGACGTGCATTTTCCCAAGACAAGGTACAATTAGATTGTATTAACCCACGTGACTTTACTGATGATACTTATCAAACGGTTGATGATCGCCCTTATGGTGGTGGACCAGGCATGGTGATGTTGGCTGAGCCACTGTGGCAGGCGATACAAGCAGCTAAAAATCATGCACCCCAAGCTCCAGTGATTTATCTCTCTCCACAGGGCAAGCCTTTAACGCAAAGTGTATTACAAGAGTTAGCAACGTTGCCTGAATTGATCTTGTTATCCGGACGTTATGAGGGAGTAGATCAACGTTTAATTGATCAAGCAGTAGATCGTGAAGTCTCTATTGGTGACTACGTACTTAGTGGCGGCGAACTGCCGGCGATGGTGTTAGTTGATGGTATTACACGTCTATTGCCGGGGGTGTTGGGCCATAAGCTCTCTGCCATACAAGATTCTTTTTCTGACGGGTTGTTGGACTGCCCGCATTACACTCGGCCAGAAATATGGCGGGGTAAAGCAGTGCCTGAAGTACTTTTGAGTGGACATCATGCCAAGATTGCTGCCTGGCGCCAGGTTCAAGCACAACGGGCGACCGAACACAAGCGCAGTGATTTGAAATGACGACAGGTTATAAGGCCCGGGTAAATGACAAAACTCTCACTCTCACCACGCCATCAATGGCTTTAATTGC
>JANQHY010000255.1 GCA_028282395.1 Gammaproteobacteria bacterium | reverse complement strand
GGAGAATTGCAGATAAATAAATCATTTTTCCCGCTAAAAGAAAGTTTTCAAAACTCTGATGATTATGCTATGGAAAAATCTAATTATCAGATAGACAATATATTCTCCGCGGCGAGTTATATTACTTTTGGTAAGCTATTTAATAATAATGCTTTTTTATTGGCGAAAGTCGGTGCAGCGGTTAGTTATGATAAAGTGGAAGGTAGTGCAGGATACCAATCGAGATACGCCCCGGGTAATTTTGCGGCTCAATATTCTGATAAGGTTTTTTCATATGGCCCAGCGCTAAGTATAGAAGCCGGATACCCATTATCGAATAATTTATATTTAACTGGCTCTTATACCTGGCAATATTTCTTTAATAGATCCACAGGTGGTGTTAATGTATCAGAGAACTCAACAGGGCACGTAACTGAGAATAATTCCAGACCAACCTTGGAGCATATGAGTAATAATTTTAATATCGGAATTAAATACTTTTTTTAAATGCTTGAGCTCTATTCATGGGGTAGGCTATGAGCAAGGGTCGTGATGGTAGAACACCGGGCGACCCTCTTTTTATATAGAAAGGGCCGGAGATTATACTGTCATTGTTAGGATTGGCGAGTCTTGCTCAGGCAAGGTTGATAAAAATTTTATGCCAGTACACTACTCAATAACAGCAATAGAATCACGGTACTTGGCTACCTGATTTCTCTTAACTCGCTCATTAGGCATGACAAATACAATCGCTTTATGTCGTTTAGGCGCATAGATCACTTTATAGAAATAATCGGACACTACATAAGGTGCTCAACGACCACGATCATATTTGCTATGCTTATAATCAGCAAGCCCTGCTCGATATTGCGCTGGAATGATAGGGTCAGGCTAGTAATGATCAGGTTTTTTTTGACCAGAGGCAGGTGGCTATCGGAATTTCCCTAAAAAAAACGCCACGGCCTATTGTATCTTGCGCTATGTTTTTGTATCATTTCGCCTCTCTTAAAAATTAAGATATGCATAAATCCAGTTTTATATAAGGGTTGTGACCAGATGAAAACGTTTAGTGCAAAATCCAGTGAAGTCCAACGTGAGTGGCTCATTTTTGATGCAACCGATATCCCATTGGGTCGCTTAGCGACAGAAGTGGCTACCAGGCTTCGTGGTAAGCACAAGCCCGAATATACCCCAAATGTTGACACAGGTGACTATATCGTTGTGATTAACGCTGATAAGGTCAAAGTAACAGGCCGTAAGTTTACCGATAAGATCTACCATCACCATACCGGCTATCCGGGGGGGCTGAAATCTATTTCTTTTGATAAGCTGCTCAATAAGCATCCGGAGCGTGTTATTGAGAAAGCAGTTAAAGGAATGTTGCCGAAGAATCCACTAGGCCGTGCAATGTATTCAAAACTGAAAGTTTATGCAGGCAGTGAGCATCCGCATGATGCCCAGCAGCCGAAAGCGATAGAGGTAAAAGGGTAAATTTATGGCAGAAGTACAAACATTTTATGGAACTGGCCGTCGTAAAACATCGACAGCCCGGGTTTATCTTAAACCAGGTTCCGGTCAATTGACTATTAATGGTAAGTCGTTGGAAGATTATTTTGGTCGTAAAACGTCTTGCATGGTAGTGCGTCAGCCGCTTGAGTTAATGGACGTGACTGAAAAGTTAGATATTAAAGTCAATGTTTGTGGTGGCGGGGCGACAGGCCAGGCCGGTGCAATTCGACATGGTATTACTCGTGCTTTAATTCAATTTGATGAAACAATGCGTTCGGCGCTACGAGGTGCTGGTTTTGTGACTCGTGATGCGCGTCAGGTTGAGCGTAAGAAAGTTGGCTTGCACAAAGCGCGCAAACGCCCACAATTTTCCAAACGTTAACCTGTCATTTTTTAAAAGGCCCTGCTTGACTGGTAGGGTTCTTTTGTTTACTACACTCTAGATCATTCGTATAAAGCCCACCAAAAGAGAGATAACTTATGTCAGTAGTTGCTAACAAACGTTCAGTGATGACCTTGTTTAGCAATAAGCTTTGTCCGTATGCGCACCGCGTGCGTATTGTATTAGCGGAGAAAGGTGTTGTTGCCGAGATTGTCGAAGTCGACTTAGATAATAAGCAAGATGAGCTGATGGAGCTTAACCCTTACGGTACTGTACCAACTTTGGTGGATCGTGACCTGGTGCTGTATCAATCGAGCATTATTTTAGAGTACTTAGAGGAGCGTTTCCCGCATCCACCGTTGATGCCGGTGTATCCTGTAGCGCGTGCACGCAATCGTTTAATGCTCAATCGGGTTGATCGCGACTGGTATTCGTTGATGGATACTATTTTGGCTGGTGATGATAAAGCCGTGGAAGTGGCGCGCAAAGAGCTTTATGATAGCTTGCTTTCTGTTGCGCCAGTATTCTCAGATTCACCTTATTTTCTCAGTGAAGAATATACCTTGGTTGATTGTAGTTTATCGGCATTGTTGTGGCGGTTACCGTTGATGGGTATTGAGTTGCCAGAGTCCCAGGGTAAGCCTATTTTGAGATATATGAATAATGTTTTCAGCCGAGAACCCTTCCAGACATCACTTTCTGATGCTGAAAGAGAGATCCGCGAAGAGGCTTAGTGATGGCGCGTTTAAGACCTTACTTGGTTCGAGCCACTTACGAGTGGATTGTTGATCATGATTTGACACCTTATATTTTGGTTGATGTCGATCAAGACAATGTTGAGGTGCCTTGGGAATACGTGGAGAATGGTAAGATTGTGCTTAATGCCTCGCCGATGGCAGTTCGGAACTTGCAGTTAGAAAACGATTTTGTCTCTTTTGAGGCGAGCTTTGGTGGCTCTGCATGGCAGATTTTCATTCCTAGTAGTGCGGTGCTGGCAGTGTATGCGCGTGAATCCGGTCAAGGTGTTTATGCACGTGAAGAAGGTCACGGCATGTTAGTCAATGAGGGGGAGTCGGACGATGATTTAGACCCCACACCTCAAGATCCGAAGCCGCAAAGAGGTGGTTTGCGTTTGGTTAAATAAAGCTAGATCCCAAATAGCTGTGACTCAATGGCATGGCATAGTTGGTGAGCTATAATCAGGTAACTTTCTAGCTGATGCTCTGGTTTAGTATTGATTGGTAATACAATGTGTTGCCCGTAGAGCGGTGTTTCACTACCGCCAATGTCGATCAATGTCATGCTCTGTTTTTGCGCGTGCTGTAATAACGATTGATTTGAACTGCTATTAGTGTAGCTAAATATCAGTAAGACATCTTCAGCTTGTGCTAGGGACTGTAGTGTCAGAATGGCTTTTTGTGGATTGTTGTGCCCTAATGTAATGGCAGGTAGGCTAGGGCGCGGCGTATTAAATTGTGAGAGTAGCAGTTGGCTCAGATAGCTTGATAGTGCTAATGGTGTGCTGTCATAGCACCACAGTGTATGGTGCTCAATGAGTCTTTCTGAAATAAGGGTGGCACAAGAAATTAGCTGTTCTGAAAGCTGGTCGGCGCAGCGGATGATGTTTTGGATGCTCTCACCAAATCCATGTTCAAAGGTATAGCTCATTCCCATCTATCCTCAAATGCATTGTGTATCCAAGTTAATGGTTCTTGGGCCGTTTGGTCAATA
>JANQHY010000225.1 GCA_028282395.1 Gammaproteobacteria bacterium | reverse complement strand
CGTTTATCGCAAAAAAGCGATCGTCAACTGGGACCCGATTGATCAAACTGTGTTAGCCAATGAGCAGGTTGTTAACGGCCGTGGCTGGCGCTCTGGTGCTGTTGTCGAGCGACGCGAAATCCCACAATGGTTTGTTAAAATCACCAATTATGCTGACCAATTGCTGGATGACCTTGACCAACTCGATTGGCCAGAGCGGGTAAAAACCATGCAACGCAACTGGATCGGTCGCTCTGAGGGTGCAGAAGTCACCTTCACTGTTGATGACCATCCACCAATGACCGTCTTCACCACCCGTGCTGATACGTTAATGGGCGCAACCTATCTGGCGATTGCACCCGAGCACGCTTTGGCAAAAGAGGCGGCAGAAAAAGATGCGAAAATTCACGCCTTTCTCGAAGCGTGTCAGAAAATCAAAGTGGCGGAAGCTGATATTGCTACGATGGAGAAGCGTGGTATCGCCAGCGGTTTTTACGCTAACCATCCACTTAGCGGCGAGAAACTACCCATCTGGATCGCCAACTATGTTCTGCTCGAGTATGGTGAAGGCGCAGTGATGGCAGTGCCGGCACACGATCAACGCGACTTTGAGTTTGCTAAAAAATATCAGCTACCCATTAAACAGGTTGTTGCAGCTAAAGGTGATAGTAAAATTGATGATAACTGTGCTTTCTGTGACAGCGATGGCACTCTAATTCACTCTGGCGAGTATGATGGCCTCAATTGCCAAAAAGGTAGTGAAGCAATTATTAATGATTTAATCCGTAAAGGGCTAGGCAAGAAAAAAACCCATTACCGTCTACGTGACTGGGGCATCTCAAGACAACGTTATTGGGGCGCACCGATCCCATTTGTCCACTGTGACAGTTGCGGAATTGTGCCAGTTAATGAAAGTGATCTACCAATTGTACTGCCAGAAGATGTTACCTTTAGCGGTGCTACGTCACCACTGAAAGAGATTGATGAGTTCTACCAAACTTCCTGTCCAAAATGTGGCAAAGCGGCTCATCGTGAAACCGATACATTAGATACATTCGTTGAATCCTCTTGGTACTTCACCCGTTTTGCCTGCCCACAACAAGAGAAATCGATATTGGATGATCGGGCAAAATACTGGACGCCGGTTGATCAATATATTGGCGGCATTGAACATGCGGTACTACACCTCTTATATGCACGCTTTATTCATAAAGTGTTGCGTGATCTCGGCTTTGTTAACTCTGATGAACCTTTTAAGCAATTATTGACGCAAGGCATGGTACTGAAAGATGGCGCCAAAATGTCAAAGTCAAAAGGGAATACGGTCAATCCGCAAACTCTGATTGACCATTATGGTGCTGATACCTTGCGGCTATTTGCTATTTTTGCTGCGCCACCAACGCAATCGTTAGAGTGGTCAGATAATGGCGTCGAAGGCGCGTACCGTTTCCTTAACCGACTGTGGAAATTTGCTCACGATCACCAGGAGACTATTAAAGAGGAAGGTATCGCGCATAAAACCGGCTCCCCACAACATATTGACTGGCAAACAGCGCCACCACTCTATTGCAACCACTATCGCGACATTCATCTGTTACTTAAACAGGTTACCCAAGACATGAAACGACAGCAACTCAATACTGTTGCCTCTCATGCGATGAAGCTGCTCAACTTACTGCAACAGATTGCTACGGATGCAACCAATAACCCAACGTTCGCCGCAGCGCTTAACCATCTTATCTATGAAGGGTTTGCCATTTTATTGCAAACCCTTCATCCAATTGCACCACACATTACTTACCATCTATGGCGCGAAATGACTTATCGTGAAGCCAGCGGCATCATGGGTTGGCCAAAAGTTGATCCACAAGCACTGAAAATGGATACCGTTGAGATGATTGTTCAGGTAAATGGTAAACTACGTGGTAAAATTGAAACCTCTGTCAATGCAGAACGCGATGCATTAGAAGCCCTGGCAAAAAATGATAGTCGTATTGAAAAATATCTAAGTGGTAAAACGATTAAGAAAATCATCGTTGTACCAAATAAATTAATGAATATTGTGGTAACTGATCCATCATGATCGTTAAAAGAGACCAGTATATAAAACAACGGCACTTCTACCGCTTGAGTTGTGTCGCGCTACTGATGCTATTATTAACTGCCTGTGGATTTCGTCTGCAAACTGCACTGCCACAATCACTACCGTCACAACTGCATGTACTCTATTTTAATAGTCAAATTCCTTATAACCCATTAACGCGACAAATAAGACGTACCCTGGAACAACAGCGGCATATCAAATTGGTCTGTCGCCCTGAAGATGCGCCTTTCACTCTGACGATTACCAGTATCCACGAAAACACTTCTGCTATTGGCTCAACATTAAGCAGTATCTCTACACGCTCTTATCTCCTCACCTCCTATCTTACCTTCACTATCAGCCGTGCTGATGGACAGCAAGTTGTTGCTCCAACAACTATCAAAGCTTCACGCCATTTTGTCCTACCTGGCAATGTCCTACTGGATAATAGTGATGAACAAAATATTGCCAAAGAGGAGCTGAACCAAACTTTGGTCGAGCTGTTATTTGATCGTCTGTCATCAACCCAGATCCGCAAAAAATTAACCGCTGCACCAGTGACAAAAACGACAGCAACAACTAATGCTTCAGGGATGCCTCATGAAAATCAGCCCAGCACAACTTGAAGCAAAATTGAAACAGCAACTAATGCCATGCTACCTAATTAGTGGCGATGAACCTCTGATGGTTGATGAAGCGATTAATGCGATTCGAGTGGCAGCAAAATCACAAGGCTGTCATAGCCGCGAACGCTTTGACCTCCTGCCCGGATTTGATCACCAGTTACTGCAACGCGCACTCGAACACGATTCACTTTTTGGTGATAAAAAACTGATTGAGCTGCACCTTGGCGATAGCAACATGACACCGGCACTAAAGCAGTTAGTGGAAAACTATCAAGGACGGCAAGAGACAGTTCTCCTAATTAGCTGTGGCAAATTAACCGCTAGTCAAATGAAAAGTAAATGGTATCGTCAAATTGATGCCACCGGCATTGTGGTACAAATCTGGCCATTAAAGCGCCAAGAACTGCCTGGTTTTATTCGTCAACGGCTACAGCAGCATGGCTTCCAACCCAGCACAGAGGTGGTTGATGCCATTGCTGAACAGAGTGAAGGCAATCTGTTAGCGATTCGCCAACTGGGCGAAAAACTTTCGTTACTGTTTGAGCCTGGTCCTCTTACCCTACCACAAATAGAACAGGTCCTTCATGACAACCCCCATTTTGATATTTTTGCACTCGGTGAAAGTGCGCTACGCGGTGAAAGCAAACGCTGCTGTACGATCCTTACCCGCTTACAGCAACAAGGGGTTGAAAGCATTCTGGTACTCTGGTCGTTAAGTCGCGAAATCCGCCTACTATTAACACTGCTGCGTGGCGGCAATATTCCCGTCTGGCAGAAACGCCAAGCACTTTACCAGAACTGCCTACGCCGCGTTAATCAGCGCCTGCTCTACCGTCTGCTGCAACAAGCAGCGCGCACTGATCGCATAATTAAAGGTGTTGAATCTGGTAATGCCTGGGATCAACTACTCACAATCAGTCTGCAACTCGCCACTGCGCAAGGAAAACGCTAATGGCTAAACAACA
>JANQHY010000186.1 GCA_028282395.1 Gammaproteobacteria bacterium | reverse complement strand
GCCATTTAACAAACGCATCAACAATCACATCTTTCTGTTCAACTGTAACAATTCGCGATGAGGTAATATTCAATGTACGTAACCGCATATCAAACTTTTTCACCTGGGTAATGATGGGAAGATGAAAGTGTAACCCCGGTTTGCGCACCACTGCTTGTCCAGCGCTATTTGTCTGAATTTTACCCAAGCGTAACAGAATCGCCTCCTGACGCTGATCAACAGTAAAAAGACAGAGGTACATTACAATAATAATGACGGCAATCACCGCAGCAATAATTTTACTCATCATGATTGCGCCCCCTTTGTCTGCTGTGCAAGTAATTTATCCAATGGTAGATAGAAAAGGTTATGGCTACCATTGCCCGAATCGACAACATAGAGATGGCTATTGCCTAATACACGCTCCATGGTAGTAAAGTACATGCGATTAGCGGTAATTTGCGGGCTCTGCTTATAAATCGGCTCTAATGCTAGGAATTTAGCGGTATCACCTTTTGCTCGGTAAATAACCTGCTGTTTGTAAGCGTTAGCCTCCTGCTGAATCCGCGCTGCCTGGCCACGGGCAATCGGTACTTTCTTGTTAGCATAACTAGTCGCTTCATTGACAAAGCGCTCTTTATCTTCGCGCGCCTTAATCACATCATCAAAGGCATCTTTTACCTCACTCGGTGCAGTCGCCGGTTGCATCGTTACATCTTTTAGGCTAATACCCAATTTGTAACGATCAATTAACTGCTCCATGGTCTTCATGATACCGGCACTGATCTCAGCCCGACCAGTAGTTAAAATTTTATCTAGCTGTGCATGACCAATTTCTTGACGCACAGCACTTTCAAGAATCTGCTGTAAACTATTCACCGGATTGACAACGTTGAATAGATAATCCCTCAGATTGCCAATTTGATATTGGACAATAAAAGAGACATAAACAATGTTCTCATTCTGCGTCAACATCAGCTGTGAAAAACTAATAGTGTTCACTTGGTTAACATTCGCCACAATCTTTTTCTCAATAAAGCGTGGATACCAGTGTGGGCCAGGCTCTACAGTGCGCACATATTTACCAAAGCGCAGGATAGCTGCGCGCTCTGCTGGCTGCACAATATAGATACCTGATATAATCCAGAGAAGGATGACTGCAATGATAGCGCCAGCAATCATCTTCCCCAAGGGCAGGTTATCTGGACCCTCACCACCTCCTGACGGCCGCTTCTTCCGCGAGGAGCCCATAATCTTTTTCATGAAAGCCTCAAGATCAATTGGCTTTTCATCATTGTCGTTATAGTTACTCATATTTTTGTATCCATTTAGTTTATTTAACGTCATAGACGATATAGTTGTCCATCATGCTAGAGCGTTATCTTACGCCTGTCAAATCGGCCACTCTGGCATTATTGTTCAATATAACGTCACTAGTTGCGTTACACTCCCTAAGAGGTAGAAATTGACCTTGTAGTAGAGTAACGTTGGCTACTATCTCCTCCAAACCGCTACAGATAAATCCAATCTGTGCGCCATGAGAAATGGAAAAATAATTCATCAAAATTATATCAATATAAGTCTTTGTTTTTTAATAATATGTATTATTTGAGGCTGCTCATTATATTGACATTTCTTACAAAAAAAGATATAATAAACTATTATTATTTAATTAAATCTCAACTGAAATGCCAAGATATTCCGCACCAAAAGCCTATATGGAAGACAGCTCTTCTTACAATGCTAAGGAGGAGACGTCTGCACTAAACCGTATAATTAACGATTGCGCCAGTGATTTTTATCATAAGAGTAGCAGGGAATTGCAGGAGGCTCTACACGCTCTTGAACAAGGGCTAAAGACAGCAAATAAAAACCCTACGGTTAGAAAATTACTCGAACTACTCAGCGAAAAAAATTCATGTTTTTCAGTAGAACGTAAAACATTAATTAGCTTCTTTCAACAAGTGCATAAACAGGCTGTTGTAGTAGAAAACAGTAAAAATGTATCGCTACCACAATCAACAAACTTAGATGACCTCGTATCATCACACCGCAGCAAATTTTATCACACCAGTGATGAAGAGTTGAGACTAGCTCTTAAAACCCTTGAAGATGGTTCACTACAGCAAATTGAAAAGAATCCAACCATTACTACACTACTGCGGATACTACGACTGGAAAACAAATGCAGTGAAATCAGTCGCGAAACTGCACGGCAGTTCTTTGAACAGATCTCAGCTAGTGCTTCTATAGTAGACAGCAAAGATGCAGATAATAGCTTAGATGAGATTGACAATGAAATGACCGAAGATGACACCGATAATCTATTTGATATGGACATGGACGAAAATGATGCCATATATGACTTTTGTGATGACGAGGAAGCCGATCGAAACCGAGTAATTACTATCGAAGCAATGCTTAGCACCCCAGGGGTGAGTGAGTTCTATAAAAAAAGTGAATCCTCATTGCAAAACACGCTTTATACCATTAAACACGGCACAAAAGAAGAGATTGAAAAAGACAGCAATGTCACTGCCCTGCGTAGAATCCTGAAACAACAAGATAATATAAGCAATGTTACTAAAAATACACTAATCGATGTTTTTGGCACAATTTTAGATAATCGTCAAAGCCTAAAGAAATCATTTAAAGATGAGCGTAGGTTAGCATCTCATTACAACATTAATCGTTATCACTATAAGTGTGAGGAGACCAATAAAAAACTAAACGAGTGCCATATATCAAAAAATTCAGCTAATCATTTAAAAAATATTTTAAATGAAGAGGATAGAAAAGCCGAATGGACAAAGGACAAGATAACTAATCCTGAACTAACCAAACTGAGCAAGACGCTTTCCAGACAGAAGCAAGATATTGAAAGAACAATAGATTTCTTAAATGATACAGAAATAAACTGGGATGGTAAAGATGCACTTATAGCAGAACATGAAAAGCTCCGCGATGAAATCATTAAAGCTATTGAAATATTCAACAACTTTATAGAATATAACAATAGCAAAGAGTCCCCAAAAGAAAAAGTTAATCACCCACTATATAATGAACACCACAATAGCGAAAAAACTCTTAATAAACTTAACCAACATGTTTTAGTAATTGACGAAACCAATAAGAAATTATCCAACAAAGTTAACAAATATCACAATATCTACAACATAGAAAGAGAGCTAGCACAATACAAGAAAGAACTACTATCTTATGAAAAACGCATAGAAATTCATAAAGAAAGAGAGAAGAAAAACAATGTCAGAAAAGACGAGCTTGATGTTTCAATAGAAGAGGATGATCGCAATATAGAGATAGACCTTCTAAAAAATGAGATAAAGAAATGTAAGGAAAATATCAATAATATCTATAAGAAATACAATCATGAAGAATTTGACGAAAAAAATGAAGACATTAAATTATCACTCACTGAAATAAGAAATTCTTACTACAAACATTTTATAAAAAATATTGATGCTGAAGCCAAAAAAAGAACAAAAGCCATTAGAGCTAAAATTTCAGCCAGCAGAAAACGTATAGAAAGGAAATTAAGTTTCCTAGCTAAAATACAAACGTCAAAAAGTGACGAACTTACCCAAAACTATATCAATCTAAAAAAAGCAATTGAGAATAACAAGAAACTCTTAAAAGAGAATATTAACGCTTACAATTCCCTTAATAAATTAAGAAAATCTGACAGCATTGAGAGCAATCAAAACATTAACAAACAACTTGAAAAATTTGAAGAAAATCTTAATACCATCGAACATAATATCGCAGAAATTGATGAATTTGAGTCAGAAATTGGTCAAAACATTGATGATGCAATAGCCACAAAAAATGAAATCAAAAAAAGAATATTTGAAATCAACCAAAAAGTAACTAGCAAAGAGGAAAACTTATCTATTGCCATTGACTGTGTAGAAAACATCAAAGTTAATTGCTATGAAAAAGAGCTTCTTATAGACAAATATAGTGCCCTACAAGACAAACTTATCGAACTAAATGAAAAACTAATTAAACATTATAAGTCAGCTGATGCAAGAATATATCTCAATACCAATGCAGCAATTAATGAACATTCTAGAATAAATAACAAAGAACTAAACGAAATTGAGAATGAAATAAAGAAGATCGACGAAGAACTAAATAAAATTTCAGATAGCATTGCTGTCAAACAAGCATTATATAGAAATGGCGCAAAAGCAACTCTACAAAATTTTAACAGCAAATTCAAAAATTCATCACCATCAATTCTAGAACAGCTTAAATATGAAAACACCTTGTCATTTATTAAGCAAGGAATAAATTTAATTTCAAGTCCATTTAAGATGATAAAGAATAAAATTAAACAAGGCATATTTGGCTTTCTTAACAAAAAAACAAAATATGAAGTAGAAGAGAACAAGGGCCATAAAAAAACTAGCATTGAAAATCTTCATATTGAGGAGAATAGAAGAGACTACATGTCTGACTTACAAACCATGTTCATTCTTGATCGGCTCCATTTTGGCAATGATAAGACGTTGCGAAAAAATGCGCCATCTGCCAAGAATCAAAATATAGTCAACTTAACAAAAAACCACGCTTCTCTTATTAAAGAGATGTCAGACAAAAACTACAATCAATCTAGAAATAGTTGTGAACAAGAAGATAATACCCAGAACTTAAAGAACCCACCAAGATCTGAACCAATCCCAATAAAATACTAGATCTTTGACGCAAATTACTCCCTAATGTATTGCTATTAACCCCTATGAGATCTCTAGTAGCTGTTTATATACTTGCTATCTCTTCAGTTGGCTTTAAATACAAAAAAAGCAAAAAGTTGACTTTAGCAGTCTCAAGGCGCATTATTTCATTGGTTAGAGAAATACCTAGAAATGGAGGTAAGCAATGAATAATACCAAACCAACCCTTAGTCCACAGCTCGTTCAGATGATCTCTGCTGACGTCTTTTGGAACTACGTCTATCAACACAGTTTTCAAAAAGCTGATGACTTTGCAAATCGCGGAAAATTCCCTACTAAGATGTTATCAAAAAAAATAATAAAAAAGAGTTTATTAAATTATGCAAAAGAGGTGCCAAATAAAATTGTACGTGCCTATTACGAGGCTGTTAAGCAGGAGATCATAAGTCATGCAAAGGCAGAAAACAATTTAATCGGTGTACTGTATGAAGAGGATATCCTATCTGGAAGAACACCAGATTTTAATGAGACTAAACGTCTTAAGCTATTACAGCAGGATTCAGACCAATCTGCGCCTTATCAATTAGACATTTCCGCCAACATCCTCCCTGAGTTAGGTGAGTTGATTATTAGAACACCGTTACCAGCAATGGTTATCTCGCCAACAAAACCGTCTGATAACCCTATTATTGTTGCCTCAACAAAGAAAGCACTTGGCTTTCATAAAACGATGGTGCTGATGATAAAATCTGTACAAGAATGCGATTTGGGCTACGTATTAGAAGGCGTTTTTCAGATTCCTACAAAAAAAGGCATGAATAATCATTGGCTTAAGCTAATTCCAAATGCAACAGCATTTCTGCAGAAAGTCACTTTGCACTCCTCCAACCTCGCTAATGTTGAGATTAGTGTAGTTTATTCGTAGAAATTGATTATGACTTTTTAAGATTTCACACCGTATCAATTAGAGCTCTCACCCCCGTCGTCCCGCGGCTTGCCGCGGGATCCACGAATAAGAAAATATTTGACTTTATAGAAGAAAAAAGCTAGAATATCGGTGTATTAAATCTTTTGAGGTATTTACCGTCATGAACACACTCTCTTAATATTGCCTTTTATTAGGGCAATCCGCTTGAAAAAGCCATTTATTTAATCAAAGTTAATTCTATTAGCCCTAAAAATTTAAGAGACTGTCATGATGCATAAACCAATCCAATTAATTGATCTATCCCTCTATTGGCCAAACAAAATCTGCTTTGAACACTTCACTGCATCAATCCATTATGGTGATCGCATTGCCATTATTGGTCGTAATGGTTGTGGCAAATCAAGCCTGTTAAAATTACTTCAAGGCCTTATTGCACCTACCTATGGAAAAATAAACCTTCCTAGCGAGGTACAGTTTGGCTACCTTAGACAGATTATTGTAACCGAGGATAGTAACCAAAGTGGCGCAGAGCAGTTAAACAGCGAACTCACTCAAGCACTCTGCCTTAACCCCAATGTACTACTACTTGACGAACCTACTAATCACCTTGACAAGAAAAATCGTCGTTCACTACTCCGGATGCTCGACCATTTTCCTGGCACCTTAATTATTGCCTCACACGATGTGACACTACTGAAAAGCTCAATTCACCATTTTTGGCATATTGATGCAGGAAAAATTCATACTTTTCAAGGGGAATATGTCGACTATCAACAAACGATTGCTGTGAAGCGTGAGCAACTTAACAAGCAGTTAACGACACTACAACAACAAAAAAGTGATATGCACGCTCAATTAATGAAGGCACAACAGCGTGCGGCTAAAAGTCGCACCAAAGGGAAAAAAAGCATAGCTCAGCGTAAATGGCCAACGGTTGTTAGTAATGCCAAAGCAGATCGGGCAGAAACCCATGCGGGCAGTACTCGTGCAGCTATCAGCGCAAAGAAACAAGTACTATTACAGCAGCTTTCCCAATTAAATTGCCCTGAAATCATTACCCCCACCTTCTCATTAGATACAGCAAATTACCATCAACATTTAGGCATAGCAATCTCTCTAGGGAGTATTAGTTATAATGAGAACTCTCTCCTTGACAAGATTCACCTCTCACTTCCTCCTGGTAGCCGTATAGCGATAGCTGGCGACAACGGTTGTGGAAAAACAACCTTAATGAAAGCGATAATGGCTGATCCTAACATCAATACTACTGGCCATTGGTCTCTTCCCCCAGCTAACTGTATCGGTTATCTTGATCAACACTACAAGCTTGTCAACCCTACCCAATCGGTTATTGACAATCTCGCTAATGTTAAGCCTGATTGGAGTGAGGCCCAGATTAGACGCCATCTAAGTGATTTTCTTTTTTATAGCAATGAAGAGATTTATGCTCAGGCAGAGACACTTTCCGGAGGCGAAAAAGCGCGATTAGCACTTGCCAAAATAGCTGCTAATAGCCCTGGCATACTTCTGCTAGATGAAGTAAGTAACAATCTCGATCTCGAGGCGCGTGACCATATGATCCAGGTACTCAATGCCTACCCCGGCACGCTGATTATCATCTCACATGACCAGGATTTCTTAAATGCTATTAATCTTGATGAAACCTACACAATTAAGAAAGGACTTTTGCTCAATACAACCCAGGATCAAGCAAATAATTAACATATTTGCTATAATAGAGTAACTTGGAATATTCGGCTTAGGGAAAAGAATGAAAATATCATTTAAATCAAATGCTTTTGCAACTCCCCATGAGAGCCCTACTGTCACTATGGAAGTATCGCTATGACCTCACTAACCAGGAAGAAAATCATGTGGACCATTTTGATTATTGCTGTTATATTAATTGCAGCCTATTTTATTATTTACTATCTGACTATGAGAAATGTTAACGAGCCAGCTTACAAACTTATCTCAAAACAGGGTAATATTGAAAGACGCGATTACGCACCAATGCTTATTGCCGAAGTCACTGAGTCTGGCAATCGTGATACTGCAATCAACCAAGGCTTTCGTCAATTAGCAAACTACATCTTTGGCAATAATCGTGAAATCAACAGCCAGCAAAGTAAAAAAATTGCCATGACTGCACCGGTTATTCAAACACCTGATAAAAATAATAACTGGCATATCCGTTTTGTCATGCCAAAAAATTACACCCTTGAAACATTACCTAAACCCAACAACTCAGCGATAAACGTTTATCAGCAACCTGCTATCGAGGCAATTGTTATTCGATTTAGTGGCAAAATTACTGATAAGAATATTGAGCAACACTTAACAGAGTTAGAGTCCTATCTAAAAGAGAATCAAATAGAGACAACTGGCGAACCTATTTATGCATTTTACAACCCGCCATGGACATTACCAGCAATGCGTCGTAATGAAATTCTTTTTACTATTAGCGCTAACCCCGTGGCTGAGCGTGTAACAAGGTAGGTAGTGATATGGTAACGTTTACACTCAACTGGCTATTCTTTAATCTAACAGTTGTATTATTAGTCATAATATACATTCCGCTCTCGTTATATGTGATTAAACAACGCAATCGTAACAAAATATTTCTTGGCAACATCAGTCAAGATCCTCAATTGACTGCTGCGATTCAAGCACATAGCAATTTCTCTCAATATACGCCGTTGGCACTAGTAACCTTATTAGTCATGACACTCGAAGCGACTCCAACATTTTGGTTAGCCTTCTTGTGTTTAACGCTGATAATGGGACGTTGTCTGCATATATATGGCATGCTAGTTGCAGAGAAGAGAGACCCTGCCTCCTTCAAATACCGTGTAAATGGCATGAAACTCACCTTCTTCACTTTAATCATGGCATCAATATCTTCTCTACTCTGGCTAATTTTTTCTCTCAGATAGAGAGCATCAGATAAGGTTAA
Organism: Gammaproteobacteria bacterium; assembly: GCA_028282395.1. The sequence continues at coordinate 20,248 of JANQHY010000186.1, read as the reverse complement.
AGCATCATAATAAAAGTATTTATCATGTAACCTTTAGCTGACGAAAAGCCTCTAGTGCACGCTCTCTGGAGAGCTTTAAATCAACAATAGGCTTAGGGTAGTTTTTCCCTAATACCACACCAGCCTCTTCAAGCACAGCTGACGGTGCCTGCCACGGGTTAAATAGATATTTCTTTGGCAAATGTTTTAATTCAGGCACATAATAGCGAGTATATTCACCCTCTGGATCAAACTTCTGCCCCTGAGTAATAGGGTTAAAAATACGAAAGTAGGGTGCAGCATCAGCGCCACAACCGGCCACCCACTGCCAACTAGCACTGTTATTAGCCAAATCCGCATCAACCAAACAGTCCCAAAACCACTCTTCACCGTGATGCCAATGCAACAAAAGGTTTTTTACTAAAAATGATCCGACAATCATCCGTACGCGGCCATGCATATAGCCAGTTTGCCATAACTCTCGCATACCGGCATCAACAATTGGATAACCCGTCTCGCCGCGCTGCCAGCACTTGAGCGTAGCTTGACTCTTCTTCCAAGAAAAGGCATCAAACTTTTTCTGTAGATTCTTTTCAGGCAACATCGGGAAATGATAGAGTAGATAGTAAGAGAATTCTCGCCAACCCAACTCACTTAAAAAAGTATCTGTAGAATCGCTTGGCTTTTTCTCTTTTACAGCATGCCATATCTGATTGGGTGAAATTTCGCCAAAATGCAAATATGGGGACAATCGTGATACGTGCTGTTGTGCAGGAAAATTACGTCCCAGCTGATAGTGATCAACCTGCTCGGCTAAAAAAGTAGCTAAGCGCTTCTGCGCCCCACGCTCACCTACTTGCCAATATTTTTGCCACCCTTGCGCCCAATCGATTGTCGGTAATAAATTCAGTGCATTGATAGAGAGTGCGGCCTTATCACGCATCAATTTCATCCCTCTAACTTCAGCCAATGGCGGCCTAGGCACCATCGCATTAAGACAACCTCTGCGATAAAATGGGGTAAAAACCTTGTAGGGAGTCCCGTCCTTTTTAAGAACTTGCCAAGGCTCCCATAACAGTGATCCATTATCACTATGCACATCAATGCCCTGCTCTTTCAGAAGCGACTTAATCTGCTGGTCACGTTCAATGCGCCATGGTTCGTAACAGCGATTCCAATAAACTGCGTCAATTTTATGACGTTTAATTAAATCAAGAAGGCATAATTCTGCATCACCCTGATAACAGCAGAGATTTTGATCAAGCGCCTGATTCAAACTGGTTAATGAATGGTGTAACCACCAGCGACTAGCTGCCCCCATCTTGTAGTTGCCTGCGTGAATATCATCGAGAATATACACTGGTATAACTTCGCCATGCTGTGATGCAGCGGATAAAGCTGGATTATCGCTTAAACGAAGGTCCTGACGAAACCAATAGAGCACACGCTTTTTACTCATACTAACTATCTCCAAAGAGTAAAATGGGATTGTAACATAGGAAGGTTTAGAACCACTAATATTCGCTCAATATATCTATTACCCTTCTTGCACACCCCCACGAAAGTGTAAACCCCCGACCACCATGTCCGTAGTTATGAACCACAAGGGTATTTAAGGATAACGGTTCAGCATATAGCTTAATCTCTTTTCGCGAAGGACGAAACCCAACTCTATGCGCTATAATCTCTGCTGATTTAAGGGCTGGATACAATATTTTAGCTCTTTCGAATAAACTTTCTGCTGCTTGCATATCATAAGATAACTCCCATTGATTCTCTTCTGATGTAGAGCCAATTATACAGTCATTATGACGTGGATAGATATAAATTCTCTCCTGCTCATAATCAGCAATACCCTCATCTACGCCATCAGGTTTAGTAACTTGTACAACATGGCCTTTGAGCGGAAAAACCTGATGGTCGTGAACCAATTGCCGACTACCTATACCTGAACAATTGATAATACAACCATAGTTATCTACCTCCTGTAAATTATGGATAAATTTATGCGTTACGACGCCACCCAACTGTTGAAACTTGTTTAGCAAATAAGGCATGTAGAGCGCTGTATCAATTAATGGCACACGTACACGAAAGGCGCAAGAGTAGTAATTAGGAATAGTCGGAGCAGCTAAACAATCAACGGCCTGCATCCACTCAGGTTTCTGCCGCTTATGTCGATAGACTTCTGTTAAATTCATCCATGTTACACCTGACGCTGATTCTTTACTTAAATATTTGAAGATTTTTAAACTTTCCATTGCCCACTTCATTGCTAATTTTTCTGGCATCATATGGTAAGGTCGCCAAACTGCTGCGGCGATATCAGAAGTGGTATGAGGCGAAAAGGATTTAGCTAACAGATGCACAACTGAATAGCCCGATTTTAATAATTCTATGCCACAGCTTAATCCTGATACCCCGCCACCAATTATACAAATTCTTTTATCAAATGGAGAACTAGAATTTGCATTTTCTGATGAAAAACGTTTTGCGTGCATACGCATGATAAGGCCACCTCATTATTCTTAGAAAGGCTTCAATCCTTTACAATATATCAGATACAGATCCAAATAGATCGCCCTTTCAATATATCCGCCAATAAAAATATATAATATCTTACTTTAAAGAGGTAAAACCGTCCCAATAATAATAAATAGAAGTTATTGTTAAATTCATTTAAGGAGGTAATATTATGTCTATTCGATCACTATTAACACGCCATCATAGTCGTGACAATTTGCCAGTGATGAACCTGCGAAATCAAATTGATCAATTATTTGATGATTTTGCTACGTTTGATCTGGCACCCCATTGGGGCTTACGCCTGTCTGAAGATGCGATGATTACACCAAAAACGGATGTCGCTGAAACGGATAAAAGCTATCAGCTTCATATGGAGATGCCTGGTGTCACTAAGGAGCAATTGCGGGTCAATCTCTCTGGCAATGTACTCACTATTAAAGGTGAAAAGAAGGCGGAAAAAGAGAGCAAGGAGAAAGACTACCATTGCGTTGAACGCAGTTACGGTAGCTATCAACGTGCTTTTTCGCTGCCAAGCAATGTTGATGGCAACAAAATCTCTGCAGAATTTCGCAATGGGGTACTAACCGTTGAAATACCGAAAACAGAAGAGACTGTCTCAACAGCTCGTAAAATTGAAGTGGAAGAGAAATAGCCCTCTACTAAAGGCACTATTCATCACCATGGGAGATAGTTCTCCCATGGTGGAGGAGGACTGAAGATGAATAGGTTGCGAGAATCCTAATGGCACTGAATGGTTTATCTCGCAAGTGTATGTTACGATACAACTATTCAAGGAGTTACCATGAGACCTATTCGTTGGCACAGCCAGACTGTTTCGCAATGCATGGAACAGCTCGAAACAAGTTTACAAGGACTGTCTCATCAGGAAGCAGAAAATCGTCTCAACCGCTATGGCAAAAATCTCATTGACGTGGAAAGAAAACCACGTTTTTGGAAGAAGTGGATCAATCAATTCCATAACTTGCTTATTTATATTTTAGTAATTGCCGCAGCCATCACTGGACTATTACAACATTGGATAGATATGAGTGTTATTTTAGCGGTGATAGTACTTAACGCCATCATTGGCTATTTACAAGAAGCCAAAGCAGAAAAAGCAATGCAGGCGTTACAACAGTTATTATCGCAACGAACAACGGTAATTCGCAGCCATAAACGCAGACAGATTGAGACGCAGCAGTTAGTACCGGGTGATATCGTATTGCTGCAGGCGGGCAATAAAGTGCCGGCTGACCTACGCCTAATTAAGACTCACCACTTACAAGTGAATGAGTCGCTGTTAACCGGCGAGTCATTACCCGTAACAAAATCAACAGAACCTGTTGAAAAAAATGCCTTATTAGTCGGACGGCAATCGATGGCCTATTCCGGGACTTTTGTCACCTATGGGGCCGGATCAGGCGTTGTCGTAGCAACAGGCAAACAGACCGAGGTCGGAAAGATTTCAACACTATTAACGCATGCGAAACCTTTCACTACCCCATTACTCCAACAAATTGCTATATTTAGCCGCTGGCTAGCAATGGGAATTTTAATCATTGCCTATCTGGCCTTTCTATTTGGCATTTTAGTGCAACACTACCCGATGGAAGAGATGTTTATGGCTGCTGTTGCTATTGCTGTTGCAATCATTCCAGAGGGGCTTCCTGCAATGATTACAGTGATTCTAGCCATTGGAGTTGCACACATGGGACGCCATCATACAGTTATACGGCAATTAGCTGCAGTTGAAATCTTAAGTGCCGTGACCGTTATCTGTACCGATAAAACAGGTACCTTAACGAAAAATGAACTCACAGTAAAAGAAATTGTCACAGATGGCAATCAATTTTCTGTCACAGGTAGCGGATATAATGATCAGGGAGAGATTCAACAACAGGGCCAACAAATTACTGTTCAAGAAAATACGGCATTATCAACACTTCTCTGCGCAGGACTGTTATGTAATGATGCCGAATTGAATCAAACCAACGATACCTGGCAACTTATCGGCCACCCGGTTGATGGCGCTTTGTTAGCATTAAACTTGAAAGCCCAGCAATCTCTTTCTACGAAAACCAACAGCTATCCCAGAATCGCCTTTATTCCGTTTGATTCACAACATAAATTAATGGCTAGCCTGCACCAAACGCCTGAGAACACGTATCAACTCTTTGTTAAAGGCGCACCAGAAAAAATTCTAGACCTCTCTCACTATCAGGCAAGCAACACAGGCAACATACCAATTGATCGTGCCTTCTGGCAATGCCAGATTGAAAAGTTAGCGCAACACGGGATGAAAGTCTTGGCATGCGCCTACCAAAAAGTCACGCATGAGACCGAAAAACTCTCCTTATCCGACCTCCCGCACACACTGACCTTCCTTGGCATTATCGGCATGATAGATGCACCGCGAGAAGAGGCAGCAGATGCGATTCATACTTGCCAACAAGCTGGAATTACGGTAAAAATGATTACGGGTGACCACCCACTGACTGCTAAATCTGTTGCTGGACAGATTGGGATACCTACTACTCCTATTCTTAATGGTCAAGAGATCGATAAGCTGACTAATGATGAATTAAACGCCATCCTCCCCTCAACTCACCTCTTTACCAGAACGGTGCCAGAACACAAACTCCGACTCATTAAAGCATTAAAAAAAGGGCACCATGTAGTCGCCATGACAGGCGATGGCGTCAATGATGCGCCAGCATTAAAACATGCAGATATCGGCATTGCAATGGGCATTAAAGGAGCAGAGGTAGCGAAAGAGGCATCACGCATGGTTTTAGCCGACGATAACTTTTCATCAATTATAAAGGCAATCGAAGAGGCGCGTAGTGTTTATAATAAATTAAAAAAAACTATTCTATTTGTTTTGCCCACCAATGGTGGGCAAGGTTTCACACTATTTTTTGCTATTATATTTGGTTATACACTACCGATTACTCCACTTCAGATCTTATGGGTAAATATGGTTACCTCAATTACATTAGGATTAGCTTTTGCATTTGAGTCTAAACAGAAAGATTTAATGCGCCACCCTCCTCGCCGAGCTAATGAACCCCTACTATCAAAACTGCTATTATGGCGAATCAGCTTTGTCTCCCTACTATTTGTTGCCGCACTCTTTAGTTTCTTTATCTATTCTAGACAGCATGGCCTGAGCATTAATCTATCGAGAACGCTAGTTGTTAACCTCATGGTATTGCTCGAAGCGGTATATTTAATCAACTGTCGTTATATTTACAGCTCTATTTTAACCAAGGCGGCAATCAAAAACAGTCTGCCAATATGGATTGCTATCACTATTGTTATTACTTTACAACTAGGATTCACCTATCTACCTTTTATGCAAGCATTATTTGATTCTGAAGCAATAAAGCCGATACAGTGGTTGATAATAGTTACGATTGCTGCAACAACATTTTTTATCATAGAGTGTGAAAAAACCATGATTCGTCAACTCCGTGGCAAACATTCCAGAAAAGTAAGATAGCTTCTGAAATCAACACAATCATTTTGACTTGAGATAGCGTTTATCATACTATGCAATAATTTTTCCTTTGAATCAAAACTGCTTAGTAATATCAATCTCAAGAAAGTAACCCAGGTTAGGAACACTAAGTTATGAATCAACAGAAACAAGAAACTGAATCTGATTGTTCTCCTGTAAGTCATTTAACGAAAATGATGCATTGACAAAAGTTGCCATGGTAACACTATTTCCGTTTAGACCAGCATCACCATCAAGATGATAGGTTAAATTTGTATTGGTAATTCCAGTCATAGGATCTGATGATGTTGTAAACTCAAAGTACAATTCGGGGCTATCGGGATCAAAATTGAGTTCATCCCTAATTGATATCATTATATTATCACCTGCAGCAAGTTCAAAATCAGTTATCCTGTTGGAAGTATTCGATAAACCTGCTTCATTAACAATAAAGTCATAAGGGTCAAACAGGAAGATATCGCTGCCTTCACCACCTGATAAAGTATTATGGCCAGGACCGCCATAGAGTAGATCATCGCCGCTATTACCAAATAGCATGTCATTTCCTTCTCCCCCTGCTATAAAATCATCTCCTGGACCGCCACTTAACATATCATTACCATCGCCACCGAGAATGGGTTCGCTGCCTGCGTCAAAATTATCACTACCATCGGTTCCTATTAGGGTATCATTAGACCCAGTGCTGGTAATTGTGAAACTTTTACGTTCGATACCATCAGTTGTCGTGGCATTTACCACTAAAGTGATCGGTTCAGGCTGAAAGAGACTGAATGCTTCACTATCCAGATCAAACTGGAGATTATTAAGTTGATCGTCAATGCTAGGGCTACCTGGGCCAAATTCTGCCGTCCAAGTTTTACTACTTGCATCGTAACTACCCCAGAGGTCTCCTGCTGTAAAGGGATTCAAGCTCATTAAACTCGCTCCTGCATCTGGAAGATTGTCAATAGTAACGGTGAAATCGGTTAATTTACTGGCATCATTAATTACAATACCATTTATCGGAATCATTACATCAAGAAAACTTAATCCAACGATATTTGAGGCAATAACCGCTGGCGTTCGGTAACTATCTTCATCAAGATTAATGTTTCCTGGGACAGAGAGAATAGGGTTCTCTATTCTAAGATCAAAAGTCAGTTCAGTTTCTGCAGCATCACCATTGCTGTTCTCTCTAGTCGTGACAGTAATGCGTAGATCTTCAGCAATTAATCCAGAAAGACCATCAGGAGGATCTAATACTAACTGTTGATACTCTTCTAGAGTAAAAACATAGCTATTGTTTATAGGATCCAAAGTGCCGATATTGACCCCAGCACCATTGCGGAATGGATTACTATCTAGCATGAAGTCTGCCAAATTATCAATTCGTACGGCAACAGATTCTGAACCATCAGTATCAATTAAGGTTACTGGGAAGAATTCAGAAAATACAAAACCGCTATCAGGTTCAATCAGAATTGGTTGGGCTATGTCTTGATTTACACTACTGCCATCTAACAAAGGTTTGTCGGCAACAGCATGTATATCAATGACTTTGGTAATAAAATGCGTTTCCACAGAGAAGAATTCTTCGTTATTAAGAATCTCTTCATTCAGTAGAGCTGTATTGATTGATCCGTCTGCAAGGAAAAGCTCGCTTATTTCAAGTGGAAATGCGCCAATGGTAATAGGAATTTCGCCATGCCCATTTTCATTGGGGCGCAATGTCACATCAGCAGTGAGCGTGGGCGACAATAGACCACCATCACCTGTACCATTAACAATATACACTTCGCCAATATAAGTTTGGCCGGCAATTTCTATATTACTACCAATTTTTGCAACTTCCCCTTCTATTTCGGTTAAATGCACGCCCAGTGGGGTAATAACTAGAATTTCACCGTTGACCGCTTCCTCGTCATCATCATTCTGTAATGAGAGCTCATCCCCGGTTAGTAATGGTCCAATATTGACAAAAATTTCTGATAAATCTCTATCGGTAAGGTTAACCTCAATACGCAGTGCAACTTCCTCATCTTCAAGAAGATTTCCTTCAGCCCCATCATTAACAGTCGCCTCTATTTCAGGGACATCTGTTACCGGTATAATTTTAACGGGTACGTCATCAGAGATAACTGTAGAAGTGTTACCATCACCTCTCTCCAAAATAGTCACTGTTTTCATAAAAAGATTCGGCGGATTCTCGCCAAGAACATCGGGCAGAGTTGTAAATGCTTGATTCTTTCCGGAGATAAAATAGAAAACGAATTGAGAAGGATCTTGGAAATCGCTAAGATAATCTTGCAGTGCCGCTACATTTATAGTGTACGCATTATTAACAGGATTGAATACAAGTGCTTTTTGTGCCTTTTCAAGATTATCATAATTAGGCAGTTGTATTGAACCACCACCCGGCGGAATAAGAATAACAACTGAGAGATTTTCGGGATAAGGGTAATCCTCTAGTAAACCTCCTTCCTCAAAGGCATTCAGATCATCTTCACCACCAGCAATATTAATTAATGTAAACGGTATTCGCTCTCCATCATCCTCAGGAATGACAAAATCAGGGAATAATATCTGTGGGATAAATTCCGGTGTTGCTGCTTCTATAACTTCACCATTGCCAGCAGCAAGATTAGTGATTCCCAGTTGAGCTATTTCATCCTGATCAAATAGAATATTAAAGCCTTTTGGTGGATCACCCTCAACATTAATGAATGGTATCCCTTCTACATTGAGGAATTGATTTAGCTCAACTAAATCAATGTCATCTTCAACGACAAATGGGATCATAGAGATTGTTCCAACAACACCTGATTCTCCAGCTGTCAATCCTTCACCGAGATTGGTTAAATGAATACCATTCGCAACCTCTTCTTGTGTTAACAGCCAAAGTTCTCCCGGCAATCCGATTGTTCCTATTTCAATATCTAATGCTGCGGCAAAAATCGGGGTAAGCGGTATACCAACTTTATTGGCTATTCCTGGATCCTCACCCTCTACGGGAGAGGTAAAAATTGTATTTTCTACAGTATTTGCAAAAAGGTAATAAATCTTTTCAGAGCCATCAGTATCAGCGGTAGTAACAGGGGTAAATTGCGTTAAAATGATCGAACCATCGTTATCATCATCGCTATATAGAGTAACGCCAGGTGGATGTGGTAAATTTTCGAATGCATCAGCAGCTCCTCTTACACTAAAACCGAAGAAGAATAACTCTGATGTGTAAGTTCTGGTTTCTCCATTGGCAATACGGCTACCATCCTCTAGAGAGAGATAACTATCCTGAAAAGTAATGGAGAACTCACCCCAAACTAATTCGTTGCTGTTTTCAGGTGGACGGATGGAGAAACTTCTCTCATCACCTTCAGCAAAGTGAATCTCCAACATTGGGTCATCGGGTGTGGCTGTCCAAATCGTTTCAACACCTGAATTGAAATATTTGACTGATGTGCCGTAATCATCACGTGGGCTGAAATCGAGTGTAATGCTAAGTGGCGCTGATATTTCTGAACCATCATGGTCAGTAAACTTTAAGAATGAACTGAGGCTAACTAAAGTAAATTCGTCTTCACAAAGCTCTCCTATCTGTCTTTTTAAATCGGGATTACCTTCTGTGTCTAATTTAACATAATCTGTTACGGGCTCGATTAAGACTTGATGCTGTAGGATAGTTATTTGACTATTATCACTACCAGGTGATTGAGTGACCACCTCTATTTGCAGATTCATATCGTCTGCACGATGCTTGGGTGATGGACCAAATAGGCCCAAATCATTCCAGGGTTCAGGGTTTTCAGCAGTGGCTGTAATAATCCAAACGGGAACCTGCTCACCATTTATTTCTTCAACATGACTCAATCTGACTGTAGAAGATGTATTGCCGTCTGGTGTGATCTGCCCTGGACTGACAAGATCAAGACCATTAAGCGCAAAACCTTTCACTATTACACTACTAATATACTCCGCACTCTCACTATCAATTATTTGTATATCGAGATCGACTGGAATCAATATCGGATTGTCCTGCTTAATCTCTAGATCAAGACTTTGCACATTTAATCCACCTAAAATATTATCAACAACCGCATAAATATCTGATAGAGAGCCAGAAAAAGCAGATATTCCACTTGCTGTGTTAGCAAGCTCATCAAACTGTTGATTATCAAAAAAGATATTAATGTCCTCGAGAACGTCCTCAATAAGAGAAATAAGTTCCTCATTGGCCTGTTCAAGCCGAGGATCAGACAGTGGTGATGGTTCATTCTCTGTAATGATATCGCGCAGGGTATTAGTAAAATCAACCAGTTCATTATCTCGAATTGAGATAAGCTTATTTACGACAATACTGGCAAGCTCCTCTATTGTAGCCTCTGGCGTCGCATTATCTGACAATGCCTCTTGTAAGTTGTTTACGGCAACATTAAACTCATAAAATTTAGAATCAATTTCAAGTAGATTTTCCTCAAGCAATGGTAGCAATTCACTTGGATGAAAATTATCATCTAACTCTTTCTCAGAGATTAATGATCTAGCATTTGCTACTACTCTATCAGAGGGCTCAACCTCTGGTTCAATAGCAACAGTTTCTGGTGCAGCATCTTCTTCTCGTTGTTGTAATGGTGTTTCGTTTTCCTTTGTGAGAATATGCGCACTACCCCTTTCTCCTATACCAATGCTATCAAATCCTGAAGTGCGCTCTACGTCACGGAATTCTGCGCGTGCATTAAGTTCATGAATAGCTAATGCTGATTCAGGATCAGCATTATCATTTGATTGCGCCTCTTCAAGTTCTACTTCCTGTTGATCCAACTCATTTTCTAATTGCGCTTTTTCCTCTTTACCAGTATCAACGTCATCCTCTTTAACTCCACCTACTCCGTTAATGTCGTTAGGTATTGAGTTATCTTGAGAAGAATTTCCATCGGAAAAAATTGCTTGCTCATCTTTTTCGGATTTATTTTCGATAGTTTCTTTACTAGTATTTTCAGCCATCTTCTTATCCAATAATTGACTACCTTTAATTTGATTATAGTACGCAACCAGATAAATATAGGGCGGTAGAAGATTTATTATCCTCTATAAAGAAGGAATAAATCTATTCAATACTTTATAAAGATACACTTGCAGTTAATGTGAAATAATAATTTTTTAATCAATGATATAAGGAAATTATAAAATGAATCTTAAGAGAATTTTTTCTCACTACGCGAAATACAATCTGTACGCTACAAAAAACCAATTAGCGCCTAGTATTAAAGAGGATAAAAAATGCAATACTAGATTATTCTTTAAGGATGCTTGTCATGTACAAATAGCATGCATGCTAGGAAAAATATAGTGTTTTACTAGGAAATAGCTACCAGCTCTGCCTGTGCCTGGAAGGGCCAAAATCACCACAACTATTTTGGCAGAATACAATCTCTTCAAACTAGAAAAACAGCCTTTCAAGACAGCTAGGTAGTTGAATTAATAGACATGCGTTACATTGGCATAAATTAAGATAAAACAATACGTTATAAGTAATTCAAGCGATTGATAAATATATATTTTACAGAGAAGCAAGAAATATCGATTTATCTTATGTAGGCCATTATTTACTAGAAAATAATCTATAATTTAGATATATATGTTGGATAGGAGAGAGATCATGAGTAATGAAAAAAATGCTATTCCAGCTATAGATAACCAGCCTGTCAATGTAGATCAGCCTAATGATGTGAATGGGCAACCCAAGGGTGATCAAATAAAATCAGAAATTAATGGAACAGGCACGCCTATACCTAATGATATTGATTTAACTGCACAACCTGATGAAGCGGAAACTAAAAAAGCTGCATTAGAACAAGAGCTGGATGAAGAGGAAGCTGTCATTGAATCAGCACTCGCACACCATCCATTATTTGTTGAATTAACAGGAAATGTTGGAAACGTCGATTCTGGATTTGATAGTACAACACACCTAGGATATGAAGTAGAGCAACGACTCGATGATCGCCCTCCACCGCAACAAGAGGGCATTGTTACGACTAGCACCACGATTACTGGGCCATCTGTTATCACAGCAAATGAACGGTCTACCCTAACCGAACAAAATTTGGATGATCGCTATCATAGCAACGTTGATAGTAATCGCAATCCTGCACTATTTCAAAGATTAGACATTCATCAAGATAATGATGTCGTCATTCCGATTGATTTAAATCTCCAAGTGAAAAATATGGGCAATCCGGAAAACATTAGTACTATTATTGTCAAGGGATTTGGGGTTGGTGGATTAATGCTAATTAGTAATGCTGATGACTTTTTTACACCACTTGCTCTAGACGGTCTAGGCAGCCCAGATTTTCCACAATTTAACGATTTTCATATTAACGGTGAGAGTTTATTGCCCCCGAATGTTCGTTTAAGCCATGTTAAAGAAATAAATGGTGAGCAGGTTCCTGTTTGGATTATTGAAAATCCTGCCGACAATAGCGAACCATGGAATGACTTATCTCTTTATGGCCCTTTACCTAAACACTTTTCCGATACAATGAATTTAGAAATCGAAGTGATTACAATAGAAGTTAACAGTGGTGAAAGTCGCAGCACAATTTTCAATCACGAAGTCTTGGTTGAACCCGTCACTGACAATGGCACACTAAACCCAGATAATAGTTCCATTGAAATATGTGAAGATACTCTACATGTCATTGACGTGGCATCGCTTTTATTACTGCAAGACCAAGATGGATCAGAAATCCCTATTAGTATCTCTTTAAGTAATATTCCTGTTGGTGTAATGGTGTCATTCGTTACTGATGAAGGCGAGGTAGAGTGGGTAGCAACTGCAGCTGAAAACTCAATCGATATTGATCTAACACTAAACCCCAGCAGAACTTTCTCTATTCGTGCACCGGAAAATAGCAATGAAGACTTCTCAATTAACGTCGATATTCGCTATCAAGACGGTATATTTGATGATATGGGTAATCATATTTCTTATGGTGCTGAAGTTAAAAACGTTTCTGGTGAAGTCCACTTTGATGTGATTGGTGTAGCCGACCCGCTGCAAGGCTCTCTCCATAGTGGTGAAGCCCCTTATGTTTACGATGTTGACGATGAATCAAATGTCGTTCATTTAAGCGGTATAACACCTGTCTTCAGTGATGACAATGATGGATCAGAGTCAATTATTTATCTCTTTTTACTCCCTCCTGGTGCAGTACTGACCTCCGCACCTCCTAATGATGAAGGTGTTCTCAATATTATTGGCATGCCATCAGACTTTGGTAATGGTGTTGATGACGATGAAAATAATGTCTGGTTAGTTGATCAACAGGAACTCGTTGACAATAATGGTAGTATTTATTTAACATATCTTGGTAATACGCCGCTAGAGACAGCTGAAATTCAAGCTATTCCTTTTCTTTCACGTGAAGATGATGCAAATTTAAGTTTCTTTGAAGCATTAGCAGGTGCATCAGAAAACAATGTAAAAGGTATGCTTTTTAACTTAAATGAAGAATCACTTACCTCTATTGAAATACAAAATTTAGCTGCCAATGTGAATGAAGGTTTTGAAGGCGAGGAATACTTTATACCTAAATTTATTCCTGTATTTGATGATGTAGCACCTGGAACCTACCAAGAAGATGATGGTCAAACTATTCCTTTTACATTAATTGATGAATATAGCGGTCAATCATTGGGTGGATTTAATGATACCCCCAACTTATTAGTAAGAATCAATCTTGGTTTTGATAGCTCCAGTAAAATTGTTTTGCTGGATGGAAATGGTGATGTGGTAGAAGACCAACAAATTATTAAAGACTATACTACTATTATCGCTGGAAACTATGCTGTCATTGATATAGAAGCATGGAACAGCTATCTGGATAGCAATGATGGAGCAACATTAGCCTTCATGGCAGGAGAACATCGCGCCTATAGCCCCAATGATAGTTTCTTTGGCAATTTCTTCTTTGGTATTGGTTTTGGCTTTGCTAGAACAGGTTCCTTAAACAATGGTGATGATGATGAAGATAACTCTCCTACAATAAGCAATGCTGAAATAAGCGTTTCGACCATCGTTGTTGGTCCAACAGGAGAGGTATTTATAGAAACATCAGACAGTGTGGGAGCGCCAATTGAACCTATTAATGACCCAACTGAAATTGAAACCACCACCAACGGTGATGCCCTTGAAGATGAAGGTACTGATCTAACGATCCAAACCAGTTTAATTGATCGTGATTTATCAGAATTCTATGAATTATATCAAGTCAATATCTTCGAAGTACTCGCTGGCCAAATCCAGCTTTTTGAGTTACTTATTCTATATATGCAAGGAGGCCTTCCAGACATTCTTCTTAGCAACGATAATCCATTATTGGAGCAGCTTGATCTAGAGAACCTGTCTGATCTTAATGACTTCGATTTTGAAGAGGGATATTTTCCAGTTGGACCGCTTTTATTCATTAGCACACCAAAAGATGTCACTATTACTGAGTCGAATAATATATCATCACTTGTATTACAAATTGATGATGGTGATGATATGAATAATACCTATTTAGTCTCTCTTCCTTTCCTCTTTGGAGGAGACTCTGATGATAATGATAACCCTTTCAATCTATCACTATCGCAGTCTATTACTTTGCAAGCACCTGTTAATATGCATGGTGACATCCCGGTCCGTATAGGCGTATTTACCAATGATGGCGGTATGACTTTAGACGAGATAGTTTATAACTATTCCACTGATCCTGAAATAATGCCGTTCTTTGCTCATACTACTGTATACGTAAATGCCGTTGCAGACAAACCATTGATTCTAGATAGCCCAGATGATCAGGATATTGATATCCCATTTGTTGTTAACCCAGGAGAAGCGTTTAACTTTTCTGAATATCTCCCCATCAGCTTAGTTGATATCGACGGTTCAGAACATGTCGGCGTGCGTATTGATCAATTACCTGAGGTAATGATAACAAATAATCTGTTTAGTAATGCAGCTGGTGATCCTATCGGTGTTTTTAATCCACTCGATAATAGTTACGTCTTTACTCTGGAGGAGTATGAGCAACTGTTATTGACCCCACCAGAAGGATTTACGGGTGAACTCTTCGAAAACCTGCGCATAACGGTTACTACTCGAGAGGGTAGTAACGGCGATGCAACAAAAACTGAATTGACTTTTGACCTGGAAGTTTATGAGCATGAGAATGATATTGTGTTAACTGTTCCTGATGATATTGACGTACCAGAAACTGATTTCCGCATCTCTAACCCTGGCACTGCCTCAGGGTTTTCGAATGTTATCATCCCCTTACCCGGTCTTGCATTAATGATAGATGGTGATTCAGAAGAGATGCTGACTGATTTTACCATTAGTTTAAGCGGTATCAATCCTAATGTTGACGCTAGACTATTCAGCCCAGATGCTACTAATGGTGGAAACTATGACGTCAATAGCCAAACCTGGCGACCAGAAACTGGCGCTGGTGCACCAACACTTGAAACTCAGCTGAGTAGTTTACGCTTAGAGGTCGATAGTGAGCTGTTTTTAAATTATCAACCTGGTCCGATTACCATTAGCGTTAACGCAACCTCAAATCATGGCAGCGTAGAAGAATCATTCACTATTAATATTGCTGGTGTCGCTGAAGAATTAACACTATCTCCCGATTTAAATGGCGGCGATCCTGATGATTTTGGTTTTCTAATCGGTGGTGGCGCCAATGATACCCTGACCGGTAGTGACAATAGTGATTTATTATTTGGTGGTGATGGCAACGACATCATTTTAGGTAATAATGGTAATGATATAATTTATGCTGGTACTGGCAATAATACAATCAGCGGTGGCAGTGGTGGAGATCTATTCATCTTTAATACAGATGACTACTTCATCTTTGATAGTCTTACCATGCCCGAAACATCTAACACCATTAGCGATTTTAATCCCGCTGATAATGATGGCATTCTTATCAGAATAGGCGAGGAGCTAGACTTTGATAGCAGTAATAGTGAAGCCCATTTTGAATTTAACACTAATGGTGGCGATACCACTTTAACATATCACCCTGATGGCGATGGTGGAGCAGGTGGCAATAGTATTACTATGGCTACATTCACTGGAATAGAGTTCTCCTCTTCTGATACAAATGTTATCTACTACCAGGGACCATTCCTCGATTTTTAAATCCTGCAAAAGCATGCGCTAAATAAGCAAGTGATTTAAAAAGTGCTGATTTAGGCAATACTCTTTAGGTGAGACATCATTATTTTCCATCAAGTTGGGCAAGCACTTCCCTGAAACTATTTAAACCCGCTTCTAAATTCTCAATGATCTCTTCAGCAAGTTCATCTGGCTCCGGCAGATTATCCAGATCTGTCAAACTTTTATCTTTTAACCAGAAAATATCAAGACTGGTTTTATCGCGTGCAATAAGCTCTTTATAGCTGTATTTTCGCCAGCGTCCTTCTGGATTTTTTTCCACGTGCCACGTTTCTTTGCGTTTATTTGGATTCTTGGGATTGTAGCACTTAATGAAGTCAGCCAAATCGTCAAAGCGCATTGGCTTTTTCTTGAGTGTATGGTGGATGTTGGTACGGTAATCATAAAACCAAACATTTTTTGTCCAGGCTTTTGGATCAGCAGGTTGGTTATCAAAAAACAAAACATTTGCTTTAACGCCATTTGCATAAAAAATACCGGTTGGTAAACGCAAGATGGTATGCAATGTGGTATTTTCCAGCAACTTCTTGCGGACAGTCTCACCCGCACCGCCCTCAAATAAAACGTTATCGGGCACTACCACTGCCGCTTTGCCTGTAGTTTTTAACATGCTACGTATATGCTGCACAAAGTTGAGCTGTTTGTTCGAGGTCGTTGCCCAAAAATCCTGCCGGTTATACGTTAAATCATCCGTTTCTTGTTCACCTGCTTCATTAGTAAAACTCATTGAGCTTTTTTTACCAAAGGGTGGGTTTGCCAATACATAATCAACGTTGACAGCACTTGCTGCGACCAATGCATCATTCGGAGAAACCAGGCTATCGCCATCAATTTCACCAATATTATGCAAAAACATATTCATCAGACACAAGCGACGCGTGTTGGCGACAATTTCATTACCATAAAAGGTATTATGCTTCAAAAAATGCTTTTGCCCCTTGTCGAGCTTATAGTTTTCAGAGCTCGTCAGAAAATCATAAGCTGCCAGGAAGAACCCTCCGGTACCGCAAGCAGGATCAGCAATGGTTTTCTCCGGCTCAGGACGCACACATTCCACCATTGCACGAATCAATGCCCTCGGGGTAAAATATTGCCCCGCACCCGACTTTGTATCTTCCGCGTTCTTTTCTAATAACCCTTCGTAGATATCGGCCTTAATATCCGCGCCCATCATAAGCCACTGAGTGCCGTTTATCATGTCTATTAATCGATATAACTTGGCTGGATCCTGAATTTTATTCTGTGCTTTCGTAAAAATCTGCCCCAGCATGCCTTTCTTCTTGCCAAGCTCACGTAACAAATCAACGTAAAGCACCTCAAGCTCCGCCCCTTTTTTTCTGGTGAGTATTTGCCAGCTATATTTCCTTGGGATATCCACATCACGGCTATACGGCGGTTTGGTATACTCGTCCGCCATTTTTAGAAAGATCAAATAGGTGAGTTGTTCAAGATAATCGCCATAACTTACACCATCATCGCGTAGCGTTGTACAAAAGCTCCAAACTCTAGAAATTATAGAAGAAGTATTCATAAGCGTTGTTCCTTATTTATAAGCAAGCATTTTCCTGCCTAAATTAGTTAATCGATATTTTTGCAAGCGGCTTCGAGGCTTATCAGGAATAGTCATTTCAATCAAGCCTTGGTTGCTGGCAGTTTGCTGATAGTGTTCTCTAAAGTGCTTTTCGTCTTTTAAGCCCAGTGCCGTCCTCAACTCAGCTCTGTTCATCTCACCTTGAAGCACTGTTAATAAGCGCTTCACTGCGGGGGCCACTTCGGCAACTTGCGCTGTGCCGACAAACTTCGTATGGATGGGTAACCGAATCAAAAAATAACTGCGATCCTCATCGGTTTCTTCATCCATCATCATATTGTAATGAGCAATGTCGCCAGTATGCTCAAATATCTCTTTAAATATTCGAAGATAGGTTTCTACCGTAGTATCACCAGTTGATACATAAAGATCATCGTTTGAAATAGACAAGGATTCGACCATGGTTAGCATCCTACCCTTGCCAGTTTTTTCTTAGTAGTTTTGCCGACAACCTGTGTCGCTTTTTCTTTCTTTATACGAGCCAGTAATTCACTAGCCGGTTCATCATTTGGCTCTTGCGACACAAGCTGACCGGAGAAGGCTTTTGTCAGAATGGATTGACGAAGGGTTTCTGCTCTAGTTAATTGGAAATTGATACCCTGAATACTTGATTCTGAGATCGATAATTTTTCATCAAGTATTTCAACGAGTTTTGCTTGTTCTTCAATAGAGCAAAATGGGAATGGGTAATTTTGAAGTTTTTCACCGTTAATGTTTGATTGATTTACACCATCTGTTTTGACGGTATTTCCATATTGTTTTGCGATATGAGAGTTAAGGAAATAATTTAAATAATCTGAAATTACTATTGTATCAACCTGATTAATTCGTATTAAGTACCCTGCAAAAATAGCTGATTTCTCACCTCGGTACTTCGCCGTTTTTCCTACAAGCTCAGGGCTGTTTGTCCTATTAAATAGAACATCACCAGGTGTCAAAGAGTATTTTTGGATTTCTTCTTCATTATCCGAATAAACTAAATCAGACCAATCAATTTTTCCATTTTGTAGGTTCCCCATACGTATTACAGGAACCAACCCAGTTTCAGATGATTTTGCAGATGTCCCATATTCAACACCTGTAGTTAAATTACATAATTTTCCCCAGCACCAATTACTGGGAAGCTCTGGCAAATTATCTATAATATTACTCTGTAGGGGACCAAAAACTTTTAATGGTTTTGGCTTAGTTGGTTTTTTCCCTTCTCTCCCTTTCTCCTCCCACTCTTTAACTTTATTTTTCCATTCTTCCAGTTGTTGTTGGTAGCGGTCGTGGCGTTCTTGTTGGATGCGGGCAAGTAGTTGTTCTGGGTTTTCCAGTTTGTCGGCATTTTCTTCACGCCATTTGGCGGTGAGTTTGCCTTCAAAGGCGTGTTTAAGTACTGCTTGGCGGTAAACCTTTAATTGCTCACGAGCGGTTTTGAGCGCAGCAATGCCGTTATCTAGCTCGGAGAAGAGTTCTTCAATTTTAGCGACGATGCGTTTTTGTTCGTTAGTAGGAGGTAAAAGTACTTTTGTGCTTTCAAACTTACCCTTGGTCACGTGAACCATTCCAGAGCCATGTGCTTTTGCATATAACTCAGCGGTTATTTTCGATAGAAGATAATACAAGTAAGCTTTATCTATACCAATTTTTGGTTTTATATTAAATATATGTTGATTTAGCCACGCATCTCCACCTCTCCAGATATGTACACCAAGTGAGGCAGACCACGCAAATAATAAATCACCATTTTTAACAAGATATTTTTCTTCGTGAGCTAAGTCAGAGTAGTTATAAGCCGCACCTGGTTTGTTCAGATTCTGAATTCTAATGATTGGTTTACCTTCAGCTTTCCATTCAACAGCCTTAAATGCTCTGCCGTTAATGTAATTTGCGAGATCTCCAAGTGTAGCTAGTGCCCAACCTTGGGGTTTCTGATTCCCCATCACGCCACCAATTCCCGATTTAACTCATCCATCACCCAATCCATACGATCAGCAAACAACTGAACCATCCGTCCCAAACCACCTTGTGCATCAAAAGGCGCCATATCCAGATCATCGTGTTCTAAATGAAACGAACTGGCGATATGATCACGGATTAAATGCAGCCAGACCATTTGCTGTTCATTGAACTTATCACTGTCGCCAGCATGGTATTTCATTATCCAATTCTGGAAATTCTTTCTCACGGTTTTATCAAATGGTGTGATACGATCGTCAATGCTACAAACACGGCGGATCAGTGATACTAAGGTAGTTAGCTCACTGATGGGGTTGCCATTTTGATAGTTGTCGAGATGCGCATAAGCCTGCCAAACACGCAGCGGGGCAAGTTTAGGTTGATCTTGTTTGAGCTTTTCTAGCAGGGCTTTGAGTTGTGGATAGGTGACGTCACTGCGCCGTGCCGGGGTATGAAAATAAATACTCAGGGCATCGAT